>NZ_JRFE01000011.1 GCF_000756305.1 Myxosarcina sp. GI1 | reverse complement strand
ACGGTAACGATTGCCTGCTGTGATATTTACCGTTTGCGAGGCAATCGAGTCAGCGAATGGCGTGTTTATGCCGATATGTCCCCCTGGAATGAATCTATTATGAACCAAGTAACTCTCGATAAAAATCAAAACTCTGAAGTATTTCCCGTAATTGTGGTGTTTGAAGTCGAGCCACTAGAGCAGCAGCAATTACTAGATGAAATTTCTCAATATCTCGAAAGTACAGTTAAGAAACAACCTGGTTTTATTTCTTCGAGCCTGCATAAAAGCCTGGATGGGAAAAGAGTCGTAAATTACGCTCAGTGGGAAAGTCCTGAGTTTTTTAAAGCTTCTTTAAATGGCAAGATGCGATCGCTCGAACCCCAAATATTCCAGCAAGTTTCGCCAGATGGACATATGTACGAAATCTACCACCAGTCTATAGCCAATTAAGGAGAGGTAAGAAATAGCACAGACAGTAAGTACGAATTTGCTCTCCTACAAAATCATCATCAAATAAATAATTTGAATAACTATGTTCGTTAAACCAGACAATAAGTTGGCTAAACCAAATAACAAATTGATGGCAGGTCGTGTAGTTTTGGTAACTGGAGCTAGTAGGGGAATTGGTGCAGCCACAGCCAAGTTACTAGCTTCTCAAGGTGCAGCCGTAGCAATTAACTATCACAGTAGTTCGGAAGCTGCTGCCTCAGTATTAAAAGAGATTCAAGCTGAAGGCGGTAAGGGTCTTACCATTCAGGCTGATGTTAAAGATGAAGCACAAGTTGCCGCAATGGTTCGACAAGTATCTGAGACATTTGGTTCGATTGATACTATTGTGCTGAACGCATCAATTAAGTTTGTTACTGCTAGTTTTGAAGCTTACCAGTGGTCAGACTTTGAAGCAAAGCTAGTAGGGGAAATAAAAGCTGCTTTTAATTGCTGTAAAGCAGTTACACCAACAATGATCGAGCGGGGTAAAGGATGCATCATCGCCGTTAGTAGTGCGGCTTCACGCTTGCCTAAAGAAGGTCTAATCGCTCACAATACTGCCAAGTCGGGAATTGATGCTTTTGTAAAAAGCCTGGCACTAGAACTTGGTCCTCATGGCATTCGCGTAAATGCCGTCGCACCTGGACTGACACAGACCGATACAGCCTCTACTATCCCCGAAGCTATCAAAGATACCGCACGGCAGATGACACCTCTCAGGAAGCTTGCCAAACCCGACGATATTGCTAAAGCTATTTTGCTGTTAGCTTCTTCTGAAGCAAATTTTATTACAGGAGCTTATTTGCCAGTTAGCGGAGGCATTCAAATGCTTTAGGTATCTTTCAAGCCATTTCGCTTTTTTTTAGCAATATCTCAAACAATTATTTTGTCAATAGGAGAAGATCGTGACAACAAATTCTAAAGGAAAAATTGCCGTACTAATTGAAGAACATTTTGATGGCACCGAATACCGTCGTTTTAATGAATATTTTCCCAGTAAAGGTTATGAGGTGGAATATATTTCTCATCTTTGGGGTAATAAGTCAATTCGTTTTGGTTCAAATCCCGAACATAACACCATCGAGGAACACGTTACCGTTACAACTGAAATTGAAGATGTCAAACCAGAAGATTATCAGGGAATTATTTGCATCGGTGCATACGCTATGGATCGCTTGAGATATCAGGTGAAGGTTGCTAAAGGTCAGAAAAATAACGCTCCTGCCGTAGTTTTTCTTCGCCAGGCGATCGCCAATCAAAATTTAAAAATAGGTGCTATCTGCCATAGTTTGTGGCTATTTTGCGCCGATCGCGAGCTACTGCAAAATCGTCGCGTAACCTGCGCTCACAATATAATTTGCGATGTAGAAAATGCAGGAGCCGAAATTGTTTATGACTGCGACGCTACAAAAGACTTAGTAATTGACGGCAATTTGATTACGGGTAGACATCCTGGAATGGTCGATTTGTTTATGGAGACTTTTGTTAAAGAGCTAGAAAAAGTCAAGTCATACGCATTAGTGTAACTGCCTTAAAGAAAATTTAGCGGCGTTGAAGATTTGATGTATAAAGTCTCGGTCGATCTTGTTTTATACACGGTCTTTCTTAGCATTATTAACTCGATCTTTATCTCAAATTCAGCAACGCCCTTTTTTGTCGTGCTTATACGAAATCCCAAAATGCTGCATATAATATAACCTTAGTAATTAAATAAGATCGGGACTTACGCACTCAAAGCCTGAAACCTCTATTTTGCGTTAGGTGAATATTAATTTAGACCACTCAAACCCCGATTCTTTGTACTCTAATCTTTGTTATTTTAAAAATTAACTTTTTTCAAAATTTTACATCTATACATTGTCTTGAAAATTGCAACTAACTCTATAAGTTTAAGAAGATAAATTAATATGACTCATAGCATAGGTAACACAGTTGGTGTAGAAGGAACAACTATCCCAACTGAAGTAGTCGAAGATTACTCCTTAGTCGAACAAGACGATTCTACTCGTCCTGCGGTATATGCCTCTGGTGACTTATATACATCTTTGTCTACTACCAGAGAAACAGACTTTGATTTCAACTTCTTTGATTTTTTTCTTCCCGTTAATGGTGGACCGCCACCTCACTATCATCCCTTCGAGCACGAAATTTGGCACGTAACCGACGGAGAATTCCAGTTTAATTTAGGCGATCGAGGCGAACTTGGTATCGTAGTACCTGAAGGAACAACAGTTTTTGGTCCAATCGATAGAACTCACGGATATCGCAATCTCGATTCAACCGCATCTCTAATTGGCGTGACCCCAGGAGCGAGAACTCTTTCCATGACTACTCCTGGAGCATTAGATCTGTTTTTTGATTTTTCAGCACTCTCTGTAGTAGATCGAGACGCACCCATACCCACCTTTGACGGTCCCCAACCAGAAGATTTTATCAACCTAGCTAAATTTTCTGCTAGAACCAATGCTGGAATTACTTTACTCGCTCTAGACCCAGATTATCAGCCACCAGAAGATGCTTTAGACTACTTACTAGTTTTACCAGAAAATGCTAAGGGCAAAGTAGTCAAAGAAGCCAAAAAACTCAATCGAATCAATGGTTTTAGCGTTTGGACTACTGGCGAACAAAAAGGACTACTACAAAGACCAACTTTTACTGGTGATTTCGATATCGAATATACTTCTCTAACCAGTTTGGAGGAATCGGGTGATAAATTCGCTTACGATCGCTTTGAACTCGCTCCAGAAACTACAGAAGATTTTCCCGATCCTGTAACTAGCGAAGATCATCAACTGTTTTACGTAGATGAAGGTAACTTAGCTGTTGAAATTGACGGTAAGGTAGAAGTTGCAGAAAAAAATACCTACGTCCATATTGCTCCAGAAAATGAATATGCGATCGCTAATTTTAGCGATGAACCTGTAGAAGCACTTTCAATTTCTATACCTACTGTAGATGAACCAGATTTAACTCAAGAACTTTTCCCTTCACCAGTAACACCATTGGGAAATATCCCTACTAATCGACAAGTTGTTCTCGGCGATGAAGCAGATTTTTATAGTAAAAGCGATCTAAGTCGCTGTCGAATTTTTGCTGGCGGTGGGGATGATGAAATTTATGTCAATAAAGAAGATGTGGTATCAGCAGAAGCAGGTGATGATTTTATTTTTGCTTCTGAGGGTCTGGGTCGCAATCGACTTTATGGTAATCAAGGAAATGATATCATCTTAGCCAGCACCAGCGATCGCGTTTTTGGTGGTGATGGTGATGATTATCTTAACGGTGCTATTGGCTCAGGTCGGTCGGGAGCAGAGGTTTCTAGTCGTAACTATCTTAATGGCGGGAATGGAAAAGATTATCTCATTGCTGGTAATGATAGTGAGCTACATGGAAGCAACGGCGACGATACTTTGCAGATTCGTGATGGTGGTGGTAATCTCCTCTATGGCGGAGCTGGTAGCGATGACTTTTGGCTGGCTAACGGACAGTTACCCGATGCTGTTGCTGTTAAATATCCTGAGAAAATTGACGCTCTTTTACCAAAGGGACTATCGCTTCCAGAATTGGCAGATACTCGCAACACCATCATGGACTTCGAGCTAGGAGTTGACAAAATTTACATAAGCGGAATTGAAGATGTATCTTTCTTTGAAGATCTGCAATTACTTCCAGCTTTTGGCGATTTTGGCAGTACCAGTATTGCCGCCGAATTCACCGAAAATGGCGCAAATAAAGACATATCTCTCGCTACTGTAACAGGAGTAATATTTAACGAATTTAGTGCCGAAGATTTTGTTTTTGTTTAGATCTAATGTATTTCTACTTCCAGGCTCTTGATTTGTTTTTCTCTGCTGACCTCTATTGTCCACCGTCAGCTTAACAATGTTGTGCTATTATCTCCACACAATTGAAGCATTTATCTATAAACGATAGTTTATTTATTTAAAGGCTTTATTTTTCGTACGATTCTGCTCATTGTCGGACGACTAATTCTGACTCCAGTTTGTTCGTACAGCATATTGCATAATTCTTGTAAAGTGGCATCATTACTGAGTTTTGCTAACTCTGCAACTAAATTTATCTGTTGGGAATTTAATTTTGGCAATCGTCCTCCTCGATTAGTTTTAGGAGTTATCGATCCAGTTTTCTTGTACTGTTTTAGTAATTTTTGTACGAAACTTTTACTTACTTTAAAGTCTTGAGCTATTTGTCTAATTGATGTTTTTCTTTCCAAATAAATATCAAGTATTTTTTGTCGTAGATCTTCAGAATATGGTTCCATTGTTGTCTATCGTAAGATAGAGTATTTTTTTGATGCGAGCGATATTATCTATCGAAAGATAGAACATTTTTTTTGATGTGTTCCAATGTACCTCAGCGATTTGAAAACTAACTTAAAATTTTTTAAAACGCTCTTAAAAACGGTTTTAGTAAGTATTTAATTTTACAAAATACTAAATGTTTTAGTAAGGGTAAATTTTTAGGTTTAAGTGTAATTTTTTTATGTAAAAAATATTACATTTTTTTTGATTTTGACAATTGTTTAAATAAATCGTCTTTGTTAGAGCAGGTATTTATTGTGAATCAGCAGAAACAAAAACGCAGTCGCGGCTTGATTTTTACCGATCGAGGCTTACAAAAACTTCAATCGGTGATATGTTTTGAAAATAAATATACTTATGAAGAATTAAGCGAAAAAACTGGGTTGGCTTACAACACGGTTTTTAAAGTATTAAAACGCCATCAAGGAGTTGACAAACGAACGCTAGTTAAATTTTTTATGACATTTAACTTAGAATTGACTGCAAGCGACTATACATTAGCAAATTTATCTCTAAATCATAGCAAAAAACTCGATCGTCAAGTAAAAAAATGGAACACTACAGTCGATCTTTCCAACTTCTACGGTAGAAATACAGAACTCCTGAAATTAAAACAATGGTTAGTAAAAGATAGATGTCGATTAGTAACACTTTATGGAATGGGAGGAGTAGGTAAAACATCTTTATCAATTAAACTAATAAATCAAATAAAAGAAGAATTTGATTGCGTGGTTTTTATTTCTTTAAAAGAATTTTTATTATTTGAAGAATTTTTGTCAAAATTATTACAAGCTTTTATTGGTAATAATAAATCGCTATTTATTAATTCATCAAAAAACATTAAAGATTGCTTTTTAGATTTGATCGACTATTTACGTCAACATCGATGTCTAATTGTCCTGGATGATGTAGAAGCAACGATGCAAGTAGAAAATTACTGTGGTTGCTATCAGGAAACATATAAAGAATTTGGACATTTAATAAAAAATATTGGTGAGATCGAACATCATAGCTGCTTTCTACTAATAAGTCGCGAATTACCTTGTGAAGCAGCAATTCTTGAGGGAAATACGTTGCCAATCCGTTGTTTTAAACTAAAGGGTTTAAAAGAGCATGAAGCAAGAAAAATTTTTAGAGAAAAAGAGATATTTGGAACAATTACTGAAGAAAATTTTGTTATTAAAAGTTATTCTGGTAATCCATTTGCATTAAAAACAATAGCTTTGACAATCAAAAACGATCACAGTGGCAACTTTAGTAACTTTCTACAACAAGAATACATTTTATGTAGTGAGATCGAAGAGCTTTTAAGTCAACAATATAAAAGACTATCGCCTTTAGAAAAAGCAATTTGTAAAAATTTGTCAAATTTTAATAAATCTCTCTCTGTTCTACAAATACAAAAAAACTTTCTTTTTTTAGCTACATTTACAGAAACAATGATCTGTTTAGAGTCATTGTTTAAAAGATCGCTTGTTGTCAATAAAATGGGTTTGTTTTCTTGCGAACCAGTTTTTGATAAATATTTAAACAGTTAGTATATTAATTTGCATAAAAAATTATCTATCTAAGTAATTATAAATGAACTCTAAAAAAATTAAACGTAGTCGTGGTATTGTACTAACACATAATGGTTGGCAAAAAATTCAAAAAGCCAAAACAGATTGGGAATTTAGAGATAATCAAGGATATAAAATTACTTTAGAAGAGTTAGGCGATCGCGCCGGACTAACTACTGCTACTCTCAGAAAAATACTGACACGCGATTGTGGAGTAGATAAACGCTCGATCGCAACTTTATTTTCAACATTAAACTTAGAATTAGAATCAAGCGATTATACTTCACCAAAATCGACTAAAACCATCGAGCGCAGGCTTACCATAAAACGTATTGATTGGGGCGAAGCTATTGACGTAACTAGTTTCCATGGACGAAGTTTGGAGTTGGCTACATTAAATAAATGGTTGTTAGAAGATAACTGTCGATTGATAACTATCATCGGAATGGGTGGAATTGGTAAAACAGCTTTATCAGTCAAACTAGCCGAACAAATTAAAGATAAATACGATTATCTTATCTGGCGATCGCTTAGAGACGCTCCGCCTATACAGGAAATTTTAAACAATATAATTCAATTTTTATGTGATAAGCAAGATATCGAAAACGAATTGCCAGAAAACTTAAATCAAAAACTATCTTTGTTAATTGAATGCTTGCGTTCATCGCGCTGTTTGATAATACTTGATAATGTAGAATCGATTTTATGTAACAGTAGTCGAGCGGGGATTTGCGAAGAAGAATATAAAGAATACGAGCGATTATTTCAACGAACGGCAGAATCAACACACCAAAGCTGCTTACTATTAACGTCGCGAGAAAAGCCCAAACAAGTATGCACCCTAGAAGGAGAAAAACTACCAGTTAGATCTTTACAGCTACATGGTTTTGATGAAAAAGAAGCAGAAAAGATTCTTAAAAACAAGGGACTTTCTGGCTCGCAAAGAGAAATAGCAAAACTAGTTTCTCATTATAGCGGTAATGCTTTAGCTTTGAAAATAATAGGGACAACTATTCGCGATTTATTTGGAGGAAAAATTTCTGAATTTCTCCAACAAAATATAGCTATTTTCGGTGATGTTCGCGATCTTTTAGATCGGCAATTTAATCGTTTAATAGATATTGAAAAAAAGATTATGTACTGGTTAGCGATTAATCGAGAGCCGATAACGCTATCTCAAATACAAGAAGATTTAGTTGATTCTGTTTCTATATCAACTTTGATTGAAGGTTTAGAATCATTGTCAAGGCGATGTTTGATCGATAAAACAGAATCCAGGGAAATTGAACCGAACGCTGAGTTTAGCTTTACCTTACAGTCAGTGGTAATGGAGTATGTAACTGGCAAGTTAATTGAAAGTGTGTGCGGAGAAATTGTCTATTCTAAAATAGAGCTATTTCGTTTTCATGCTCTAGTTAAAGCAACCGCTAAAGACTATATTAAAAATACGCAAATAAGACTTATTCTTCAGCCCGTTATCAATAACTTATTAAATATTTTGAAAGGTAAAAAAAATTTTGAAAATCAACTCAAGCAAATTATAACAACCACACAAGAAATATCGCCACTCGAACCAGGATATACAGCAGGAAATATTATTAATTTATTTTGTCATTTAGGAACGGATTTAAAAGGCTATGATTTCTCGAATTTGTGTATCTGGCAAGCAGATTTACAGAATATATGCCTACATGATGTAAATTTTCAATATTCCGATCTCTCTAAAACTGTTTTTTGTGAAACTTTTGGTGGAATAATATCTGTTGCTTTTAGTCCTGATGGAGAAATTTTAGCTGCCGGGGATAGCAACGGCGATATTCATTTATGGAGAGTTGCAGATAGTCGCCCCTTAAATACATTCCGAGGTCATACGAGCTGGGTAACATCGCTTAATTTCAGTCCCAATAATATGTTGCTTGCTAGTGGCAGTAGTGATAGTAACGTAAAGTTATGGAATATTAAAACTGGTGAATGTCTCAAAACTTTAGAAGAAAATCGAGGTGAAGTTTGGTCTGTTGTTTTTAGCCCTAATGGCGAGATGCTAGCAAGCGGTAGTGATGACTGCACAATTAGAATATGGAAAACTAGCACGACCGAATGTATAAAAGTTTTTCAAGAACATACAAGCTGGGTTACATCTATTGCTTTTTGTTTTGATGGCAATAGGCTAGCTAGTGGAAGTGATGACCGCACAATTAGATTATGGGATATTAATACTGGTAAATGTCTGAAAATATTTCAAGGACATAGCGATGGAGTTCGTTCAATTGCTTTTAGCCGTGACAATCAAATTTTAGTAAGTGGCAGCGACGATCGCACAATTAAAATATGGAATGCTAACACTAGTGAATGCCTTAGAACTCTAGATGGACATTCAAATAGAGTATTTTCTGTAGCCTTTAGCTCAAAAGGAGACATTGTAGCTAGTGGTAGTCACGACCAAACAGTAAAAATATGGAGTACCAATACAGGGAAATGTATCTATACTTTTCAAGAGCATTCTAATTGGGTATTTTCTGTAGCTTTCAATCCAGAAGGAAATATCTTAGCTAGTGGTAGTCGCGACCAAACAGTCAAATTATTAAATCTTAATAAAAATAAATATATAAAAACTTTTCAAGGGTATTCTAATCAAATTTTGTCAGTTTGTTTTAGTCCAGACAGAAAAAAGTTAGCAAGTGGTAGTCAAGATCGAACAATTAGATTATGGGATATTAATACTGGCGAATGTATTAAAATACTTCAGGGACATTCTAATTGGGTTTACTCTATAGCTTTTAGTCCACAGGGAGATCGCTTAATAAGTGGTAGTGAAGACAAAACTATCAAATTATGGGATATTAATACCAAGCAATGCTTGAAAACATTTGAGGGACATAATTCTTCGGTTAGATCGGTAGCTTTCAGTCCCAACGGTAAGATTTTTGCAAGTAGTGGAGAAGATAATTTATTAAAGCTTTGGGATACCAATAGTGGTCAAGTTCTAAAAACTTTAACAGAACATAATGGAGCAATTTGGTCAATTGCCTTTAGCCCAGATGGTAAAACTTTGGCGAGCGGTTCGTTCGATCGAACAATTAAATTGTGGGACGTTAATACTGGTAGATGTTTGAAAACATTAGCAGAGCATGAAACATGGGTTTGGTCAATTGCTTTTAGTCCAGATGGTAAAACTTTAGCGAGTTCGAGCCCAGATGAAACTATAAAACTCTGGAATATTAAAACTGGTGAATGCAAGAAAAATCTGAGACTACCTACTGGCTGGTTACTTTCAATAGCTTTTAGTAAAGATGGTCACAAACTCGCTGCGAGCAGTCAAGATTGTACTATCAAGCTCTGGGATGTTAACAGCCATAAATTAATCAACACTTTTTTAGGACACAAAAACGGCTATATATGGTCGGTTGCCTTTTGTTCGGATAGCAAAATTATAGCCAGTGGGAGCGAAGACGAAACAATTAGGCTTTGGAATATCGAAACTGGGAACTGTTATAAAATATTGAAAATAGAAGGGTTATACAAAGGGCTAAATCTAGAAAGATCTACTGGTTTATCAGAGTCAACTATATTAGGTTTAAAAAAACTAGGCATCGTTGACTTGACTTAATTTTTATTTCTTTGAATGTTCACAAAAACTGTATTAATTAGTAAACCAATTGATACTTAATTAAGTCCTGACCAGTAGATCCTTAAGTTTGCTCAAAAAATTTAAGCAAAGTGCTAAAGATATTAAAAGTCACTAAATAGCTCTAGCCATTAAAACTTCATGCTCGGTTTCATCTTTATTTAAAAGATCTTTCCATTCTTTGTCAAACTCAATTTCTTCTATAAGTTTATCGCTGTCTTTGCCAACAAAATCAATAGAATTTGGGCTTTTTTGATTTTCTAAGTGTTGCTCAATTGCAGGCTCAAAAGACTCATTTTTAGACGATGACTTAATTGGAAGTGCTTCTAAAGATAAGATAATAGCGCAAGAACTCAATAGAGTTAGAAGACTAAAAGATTGTTTTCTGTTGCTTTTGGGAAATTTCATAATATTCTCCTTAGATAGTTGTTGTCTGGGTAAAGTTTTTTAGACCTTGTTACTAGTTTGTGTTTTTCAGATTATTTCTACTGAAGCCTGCTCGATTTCAAAGTTGCTAATTGTCGCTGAAGTTCTTCTTCGGATGGATAATCGTTCTCTATCGAACTGAAATATATCTTGGCTGTCTCATAGCAGGCGATCGCAACTTGGTTGCGTTCTTCCAAAGTTAGTCCTGCAACTAGTTCAATTGTTTCTTCAACATGTTCTGCATCGCTGCCAATAGAACTGTGAACCCGCAAACAGCGAGTGGCGTTAGTATCTAATGGCATTCGCGCCTGTACGGCTGCAATATGTTTTTCGCCAATTACAAGCGCAATACGTTCTAACGTATATGAATATCCCACACAACCAATTGGATCTAAAGTTTGCACATTTAGAATAAAGTAATCTGATAGAGTTTTGGCTGATGGTGGAACAAAAGCTTTTACTACAGCTTCAGCTTCATATCCTAGAGACTGAATATCGAGCAGGGCAAGTCGGTCGTGTCCTGATTCTTCGACAGCTTTTTGTGCTGCCCATTCCGCTAAAAGTTCGCGTCCCTGAATAGAAAAAATTCGCGATGCTTCTTTCATTAATTGTGGCGTGAAGTGAGAGAGATGATATTGACTTGCTAAACTCCAAATCCATGTTGCAGGAGTTAGAATAGGAAGTTTTTGGCTCGAATTAGCCGCACGTTTGCCAAGCACAATCGCAGTATCGAGAAGATTTTTTGTTGTCGCGATACTACTTGAATTATTTGACGACAGAGCAATAAAATTGCTACTTTTGTCAAAAGCGGGTCGATATATCCAAACCCGTTCGGCGGTTGCCAATATTATTTTATTGGGCGCAAGCTTCACCCATTCTAATTTTGAATTGTTTTGTTGAATTTGCTCCAATAATACAGTTTCTTTTTCTTCAACTTTGGAATCAACACTTGCTTCAGTTTTTTCTACCATATTTGTATTTAGAGTGTTACAAAAAAAATGTATCAAATGAAGTTGATAAATTCAGAGAGTGTAAAACTTACTGATTCAGTATTAGAAAAAAACTTCGCAGTGTGCAAAGTAAAATTTTTGTATTCTAATAAGTATATATTCTCGATACTTTTAAAAAATATCTACGCAAGATAAGAAAGATAAGAAAAGTTATTATCTTTTAAATTATTTGTTTTCATTCTTAATCATTTGTTTATACTTTAAGTATACAACCAGTACGAGCCATCCAGCTAAGTTGTTTTATCAACTTTCTTATCTTGTCTGGATAAAAAATAGTTATAAATAGCACAATAAAGATAGCAGAAGTTATTTTCAACAGTTATTCAAATTGTTTTTAATTTCACAATTTTGTAAATGAGTATATTTTCATGAATTTTGCTCGTTCGATTGACTATAGCAATATTGAAAAATTCAATTCCTTTGCTGACACAAATATGCTGGTAAAAATCGAACAAATATTACTGCAATCGCAACCTTCAAATCCAGTTCTAAGCAAAGTATTCAATTTTATTGAGGAGAACTATCAAGAGCGGATCGGTCTTCGTGAAGTAGCTGAAGAAGTAAAACGTTCACCTGCATATCTAACAGATTTAGTACGAAGAAAGACTGGAAAAACTGTACTCACCTGGATTACAGAACGTCGAATGGCAGAAGCGCGTATGTTGCTACTAAAAACTAACCAGTCAATAGAACAAATTACTGAAGCAGTGGGATACTTCGATCGCCGTCATTTCAGTCGCTTATTTCTGCGGAGTCATAACTCTACTCCTCACGCTTGGCGAATGGCAAGTCAAAGTCGCAACGATATCCTCGCACAGGTAGATCGACAGAAATTCAGTAATTTCACACCAACAGAAGCACAAAAGTTAAAAAATTGCCTACGAGAAATAGCTGAAATTTTATATAACAACACTGCTAATGATGAGATATTCAACCTAGATAGTATCGAACAGGGTTTTAAGGGTTTTATTTATCAAAGTTACGATGGCTCACTACAAATATTTTTAAGTTTAAATGACAAACAAAATAAGAAGTTGGTAGCAGTCCCTTGCTTTACAAATCAGCAAAGAAAGTGAAACAGAACGATATGCAACATGACTGGAGCTTTTTGGGGATCTTATCTTTGCCGTAGTTATTGCGAAAATAGCACACGATTTGAATCAAGTTGTTTCACCTTCGAATTTTTTCAGTTTTTTAATGCTACTAGTTAATTTACTTGGCTGTAGCAATGTGTTTTCTAAAAGGAGTTATATTAATTTAGCTTTTACTTCAATTACGTTAATTGAAGATTTACTTGCTATCTTCTTTTTTGCTCTCTTAGACTAGAATTAAAGTTTGGCGATCGGAAGGGCGATCGCTCATAGTTACAACATCTAAATTACTGACTCTATCATCATAAATAAATTTTGCTCTTTGCCATTACAACTCAAACAACTAGAAATTTATCTTCAATTGCTTTTTGAGTCGAACGAGACAAATTAAACTTGCTATCGAGGCACTCAAGTAAAAATTGGTTGGCAAGGTAATATTTTTGCAACCATTCTTGTGAATCGCGATCGAAATTCCAATCGATACCCCAATAACGATATTCATTAATTACGCTACGAAAATGTTGCAGCCAATCGCAACCATTATTCGACCACCAGGTTAAAAGATAGTTTTTACCTTCAGCAGGATCGGGAAGTTGTTGTTTGAGAGAGTCAAGTGCCTGTTTCATGTCTGCCGAGAGAGAACAACTAGACTCAAACTCCAGGGCAAAACTAAAATTGAGAATTTGTTTGATGTCGGGATTTTCAGCCAAAGATAGAGCGATTGCAAAAGCTCTTTCCAAAGCTAAATCTAAAGCCAAATCGTTTGCCAGTTCGCCAGCCAATTGGGAATCGAGAGCAATAGCCAGGTTGAGATCGCGGTTGTGAAACAAACTAAAATAAAAAGCTCTTACTGCTGCTGGTTTATAAGGTACGGATAAGGCTTTTGCTTTGCGATCGATAAACTGGAGAAACTCTTGTAATTGAGGAACTGCTGCCAAAATTAGATCGACTTGCTGTTTGAGTTGCCGTACTAAGTAATCGGCATTGGGTAACATACTGGCAGTCAAGAGAATAACTTCGCGCCATTGAGGATTAGAAATTTGGGTTGCCAGCTGCTGTAGATAACTATTTAATTCTTCGCAATTTGGACTAGAAACTATTTTTCTGGCGGTAAGATACTCTTGAAAAGTTAGGTGAGAAAATGAGTAAATACCCCTGGCTCTTTCAACTAGTAACCCATGCTGAACTTCGATCGCTCTGAGAATAGCTTCACTATCTAAGCGCAGCGTTTCTGGATCGCCCGAAGCATCGGATACAGTTGCTAAATAGTCGGCAATAATTTGTAACAACTGCTCTTTTTCAAAAAAGTAGTTACCCCGCTCGAAATTGACCGCAGCAATATGACTGAGAAGTTTAATTTTATCTGGTAAAGTAAGATTGCGGTAGATGCGATCGCGCTCGATGCCTCTAGAACGATCCCAACGCACTAGTAAAATATCCAATCCCTCTTGATATAATCTTTCTCGTTTGCTGGGAAAAGATAACCGCTCTTGAAATACAGAACAAATTAAGTTGAGCAGAATTGGAGTAGTGACCAGTTCCCGAATTGGTTGATTGCCTTTGTGTTGTAATTGTTCTAAAAACTGGTTAGCCTTAGTAAGTCCAGTTTCAGAATCTCTAGCAGTGGCAACAAACCATCTTTTAGCAAAGGCTTGTACTTGTGTGGGATTGAAATCTGCTAATTCGACATAAGTAAAGCCGTTGAAGCGATATTGTTGTCCTGCTAAGCGACAGGTGACGAGCGCACGATTTTGATAGTAAAGTTGAGAAAATTGCTGAATTTGCCGAACAATTTCCTGCTCGTATTCTTGAGGAATTTCGTCCAACCCATCGAGAAGCAGTAATACTTTCCCTTGTTGCAGTAAGGTAACTATTTGTTCTGAAGTAAGATTATAATTACGCCAGAAACGTTCCAAGTAACCAAGCAAGCTAAAATCCTGACATTCTTTAGCTTGGACGGCAAAAGTTCTCAAAAAAATAAAGACGGGAATACAGTCAGCTTTAAAATTACCTCGAATACACTCCAATGCCAAATGCTGCAAAAATGTTGTTTTACCAGCACCTGGCTTACCCAACAACATCAACTTATCGTGAGTGTTAACGGCATCGAGAGCGGGAATTGTCTGTCTGTCTGGATCGGAAAATCCCAAACTGCGTTGGCTCGAACTTTGCAAATCCGATACTTCTAACCAGCGTTGATTGCTCAGGCGGGTGAGGAAGTTTTGGTTGGTATAAATATCTTTCAGGGGTAAGGGTTGGGCAAATTCAAAAAAAGATTGCAGCGTACCACACTGAGCTTCAATTTGTCCTCTAACCTGCGATCGCGCTACAGTAACTAATTCTTGGTAATTTGAGGAAGTTGAGGGTTGTTTCGGTCGTTCTTCAGCTAAAGGCTTATTTTTATGCGGTAAATCAGCAACATCCTCCCAATCCAAATCTAGCTGAAAACAAAGATCGATAAAGATGTGGCGTTCGATAGGTTTACCCGTAAAGAACTTCCAAACTGACTGGCGAGTCGATAAACCCACTTCTGCGGCTAGATATTCTTGTGTCCAGCCAAGGCGCTCAAAAGCTCGTTTGGCTTTATCAATTCCGAAGTTAGATGCTTTGAGCGATCGCTTTGCCATAGTTTAATGATTGAGTGTAAACAACATCGATGGTTTATTCAAGCTCGATCGTCAATAGTCGTCCTAGATCTATAAACCTGTTAACGGTTAGCTTTTGCCATTGAGAAAACCTCTCAGAAGAATGGAGCGAAAGCAAGCCTAAAAGGCTAGTACCATTCCTTAGCGGTACGATAGATAACGCTTGAGTGTTAAGCTGCTCGAATCTGGCGATCGCAGCAGATGGTAAGTTGGCTCCAGCAATATCTTCGATGACAACTATTTTTCCTTGATGATATTGTTCCCCATATTCACTCAATAAATTAAAGTCTAGAGCAGAAAATTCTGTTATTGAAGGAGTACCAACTGCGAGCGATTCAAAGCAATTTTTGGTTGCCGCTATATATAGCAACACCCTTGAGGCTTGACTCCAATTGCGAATCAGCGACAGAACCTGCTTAATTGAATCTTCAACTAAATTGCCTTGAGCCAACTGCTGTAAAATCTTTCTAATCAATTCTTCCCAAGCCTGCTGCTGCTTTAGTTGTTCTTTAACTGCTGCTAATTCTAGACTAGCTTGATTGGTGCTTAACAAACGATCGACTCGCCGCGCCATTACTTCCCAATTAATAGGTTTGGTGATATAGTCGGTTGCTCCTGCTTGAAAAGCACGCTCGATAGATTCTCGATCGTCGAGTACCGTAATTATGAGAATCGGAACGCGATCGCCTCCTGGTAAACTACGAATCTTTTGACAGCAGGTAAAACCATCGAGATCTGGCATCACTGCATCTAATAAAATCAGGTCTGGTTGAAGATGTACGTACTCTGAAAGACACTGTTCGCCATTTTTAGCCTCTACTATGCGATAACCCTCTTCTTCCATTCCCAAATTAAGCAAAGCACGCATTGTGCGATCGTCGTCGACGATAAGAACCAAAGGCATTTGCTCGGTATTATCGTTTTTTTCAGTCATGTTGGCATTCCTCTTGCAGGGCTATTTTTGCTTGTTGGTATTCGGTTTCTAACTGTGTTATTACCCCTTCTTCGGGTATTTTTCCAGTACGAGCTAGATTTTCTATACTTTTGCAGCATTCGGCAATACCGACCGCTCCTAAATTGGCACTGCTAGAGCGCAGACCGTGAGCGGCTTTACGGAGTGCCTCGGCATCTTTCTCCTCCAGGGCTTTGGCGATCGCTTGAAGTCTGCCAGGACTGTCTTCTAGATATTGATTGATAATATTAGTCAACAAAGTTTGAGCTTTGGCTCCAGCTAGCTGGCGCAGTGAGTTCAAAACGCTCACATCGAGAACTGATTGTTTGGCTTCTGAAACAGGAGAGATGGTTTCGGGTACTGGCGATCGAGTTACTACATTGGCTTCAAAAGAATTAGAGTTACCTTTGGCATTAGCCTCCGAGTCTATAAGGTTGGCTATTTTTTGTAATGCTCTAGCTAAATCTTCGATACGAATTGGTTTGGTTAAAAAATCTGTCATGCCTGCTTGCAAGCAGCGATCGCGATCTTCCGACATGGCATAAGCGGTCAAACCTATAATATGAGGCGTTTTAATAGTTAAATTGTGAGACAGTATCCTTTTTGTCGCCGTAATTCCATCCATTTCTGGCATTTCCATGTCCATAAATATTAAGTCATAAGGCACTGCTTGCACTGCATTAACTGCTTCTAAACCATTGCTAACAATATCGGCTCGATAACCCAATTTTTCTAAAATTAGTAAAGCAACTCTCTGGTTGACGCTATTATCTTCGGCTAATAAAATTCTCAGAGGTTTGCGCTCTTTTGGAGCCTCTGCAAGAGAAGGTTCTTTACTACTAACGTTACTCTCAGGTAAAGAATGCCCCGAAGCTTCTTGGACTACAATTGTAAAATAAAAATTCGTACCAACCGTGTCTTCAGCAGTAGTGAGTTTCCAATCACCTGGTGGAACGCCAGTTACACAACCATGACTTTCAACCCAAATGCTGCCACCCATTAACTCAACTATCTGTTTACAAATTGCCAATCCCAATCCCGTGCCGCCATATTTACGATTTACTGAAGCATCTACCTGACTAAACGGCTTGAACAGAAGCTTTTGTTTTTCAGGCAGAATTCCAATGCCAGTATCTCGAACCGCAAATTGAATTTGATAGGTATTTTGCTGCTTTGTTGACAAATTTCCCTTTATAGAAACGCTCACATAACCTCGTTCGGTAAATTTCACCGCATTAGCCAGTAAATTCATTAAAACCTGTCTCAATCTAGCTATGTCTCCAACAACATTAGAGGGAAGAATTTCGTCAATTTGGTAGACTAATTTCACTCCCTTAGCATTAGCTTGAGGTCGTACCAAATCTAAAGCATCCCGCAGACAAGAACACAAATTGAAGGGATATTGCTCTAAAGTCATTTTTTCCGCTTCAATCTTGGAAAAATCGAGAATATCATTGATTAGAGCCAGTAATGTTTCACCACTTCTGCGAATAGTTTCGGTAAAATACTTCTGCTGAAAATTCAATTGAGTATCTAATAACAAACCTGTCATGCCAATAACTGCATTCATTGGAGTTCTCAGTTCGTGGCTCATAGTAGCGAGAAACTGACTCTTTGCTTTATTAGCTGCTTCTGCTGCTTGTTTGGCAACATTCAATTCTTGATTTTTTTGAGCTAGAGCAACTTTACTTAGAGTTTCTTGTTCTAACAATTCTGCTTGCCCCAAACCAATTCCTACTTGAGCGGCTACCGCTTCTAATAGTTCGATTTCTTCTGGTTTCCAGTTACGCTGGCGATCGCTTTGATGTAGGGCAATTATGCCGTTAATTTGTCCTTTATAGGAAGTACGGACTGCTAGGATCGATTTAATTTGTAGTTGCTGACAAATTTCAGCAGTAGGCTGAAGCAGAGGATCCATAAAGACATTGTGGCTAACAACTGCTCGCTCTCGCTCCAGCAATCTTTGAGCGTGAGGATTATTCTCCATCGGAATTTCTATATCGAGCATCGAAAGAGTATCGTAATTTGAATATTCAGCAACGCAAGGAATTTGTGGGGGCGAACCATCTACAAAACGATGAATTACACAGCGATTGACACCAAAAGCCTCACCAACTCGATTTGCTGTGGTTTGAACGATTTGTTTGACATCTAGGCTTTGACGAATTTCTTCTGTAATCTCTCTAAGCAAAACTGTTTTTGAATATTGTCGTTCGAGGCTATTTTGAATCTGTTGGCGTTCGATTTCACTACCCAACCATTGAGTCATTAGCTCGATCAGTTTTTGTTCTGCGTAGGTAGCAGTGTACTGACGTGGCGCGCCACTAAAAAAACCAAGAAGACCGTAAACTTCTCCCGATACTAAAATACTTATACCAAAATAAGTTTTTAAGGCTTCCAAAGTATTTAAAGTCGTAAATTTTACATTCCAGTCTAAATAAATTGGTTGCTCGGTTGCCAGGGTTTTTTGCCAGAGTTGCCAATCGATTTCTTGAGGAAAATCGGTAATATCTAAAGTGGTTTGTAGCTTATTGTTGTAAAAAATAGCTTGTCGTTCCAAGCGACCGCGCTCGATTTTGCTTACCAGACCAACTTCTAGCCCGAAGTATTCACATCCTATTTTCAGTAAATGCTGAAGACGCTGTAGAAAGTCAATATTTTGATTTAAAATTACCCGTTGCAACAGGCGATCGCGCTGTTCTTTTTCAGTTTCTGCTCTCTTACGTTCGGTAATGTCGTTAATAAAAATTCTAACTAAGTCGCTTTGAGGAAGATAATGTATCGATTGCTCGTATACGGCATTGTTTAAACTAATTTCTCGCGCAAAAGTATTTTCCGTTCGCTGGTGAACTATGTTGGGAAATTCTAATAAGATTGGATGTTTTGTACCTAGTTCTTTTAATTGAGCAAATTGACGAAGTGCTGCAGGATTTAAATAGGTAATTTTTCCAGTTAAGTCAAGCTCGATAATTGGAGTGGGAATTAGCTCGGGAAAGGAAGCCAAACGCGCTAGAGCGAGATCGTTAGCACCTTTAAAACTATCTTCTGGAGCAATAAAAGTTTTAAAAGATTTACCTGGAAGGGCTAAAAAACCAGAAACATCATCTGTTCGAGCAAATTGGGAATATTCAGAATCTGACAGATTAGAAAAAGCATAGTACTTAGCTCGAATTTTACTGCTAAATGCAATCGTATCTCCGTGTTTGAGGTCGTGAGAAAGACATTTTGTACCATTGATTGAAATGCCGTTAGTACTTCTTTTACCGTTGAGACTGCCATCAATAATGCGAAAAAAATAGCGATCGCTCTCTGGAACAGTAATGCGTAAAATTGTCGCATGTTGACGAGAAATCGACGAGCCTTGAAGCACAATGGAATTAATCGGATCTCGACCGAGTGAATAAGTTTCAGCTTCTAAGCGATAAGTTTTTTTTCCCCGTTCGTCTTCTGCCACTAGTAAATGACGAATCTTTTGTAGTTCTAGTGCTGACATCGAGTTTGCCATTAATTTGAGCTAATTTATTTCCTTTGTAATCTCTCTCTGGCAAATTGACCAGTAAGCTAGCAGTCTGTCAACTCTAAATTGAGTGGTTTGGGCAGACTGGGAGACGCAGCCTGGAGTTATCTCTGATTAAATAATTATATTCCATGACAACAACAACAAGAGCCGAAAGGCTCTATTTTAAACTGTTATATAATAGCTTGCTTTAGTATTTACACATCATGTATTATATTTGCATGAAGACACAGAAAGGGCAATTAGATAACGGCAAGACAATCTGGTTAGTGCTGGACGATAACTATCTACCCGTCGAACCAATATCAAAGTATTTACGCTACCTCGACAGCCTAGAACGTTCACCTAACACTATCTCTAGCTATGCTCGGAATCTGAAGCTCTACTTTGAATACCTCAAAGAAAACTCCTTAGACTGGAAAACAGTCAACTTAGAACAAAGAGCAGAGTTTATCCACTGGCTTAGAAACCCACAGCCAGGAACAATCCCAATCCGACCACAAGAGTCACAGAGGTCGGAAAAAACTATTAACCATGCTCTTACTACTGTCGCTTCTTTCTACGAGTTTCATGAGCGTTTAGGAACGACTGAGGGTATAGAAAACTATCGCTACGTAACCCAAAAAGGAAGCAAGTTCAAACCTTTTCTACATCACATCAGTAAAGGCAATCAAGTTAAAGCCAAATTACTCAAAGTTAAAGAACCTAAAACTTTCCCTGGTTGCCTCAACGATGATGAAGTAAAAAAATTAATTGACGCTTGTAAGCACACTAGAGACAAGTTTTTAATTTGTTTGCTTTACGAAACAGGAATGCGTATTGGGGAGGCATTAGGGCTTAGATTGGAAGATTTTGTTACAGGAGGAACGAATGAGATCCATGTAAAAAATAGACTCGATAATTTCAATAATGCTAGAGCTAAAAGTGGAGATAGAATAATTCACGTCAACAAGGAACTAATGCGGTTTTTTTCTGACTATTTAATTGATGAATATCCAGAAGATGTTGACTCAGATTATGTATTTGTTTCTATTTGGAGTCACAAAGTACAACCAGGAACACCATTAACTTATTCGGCAGTAGATAGCTTGTTTCGTCGCCTAAGAAAAAAGACTGGTATTTATGCTACTGCACACTTACTGAGACACAGCCACGCAACTAATTTAGTCAGATCTGGGTGGGACATAAGTTATGTACAAAAGCGATTAGGACATAGCGATATTCAAACTACGGTCAATACCTATGTTCATCTGATTGATGATGATTTAAAAGCAGAATATCAAAAATATTTGGAGCAAAGAAAAATAAATGAATCAGTCATTAAAAGTTGAGTATAATAATTCACAAAATCCCGCTTTTTTTGATAAAGATCTTTGGGATTATAAAAATCTAAATTTGCAAGTTTATGAATATAACAATGAAAAAAGAAAATTGAATTTTTCTTTGATTCAGCAACAATGGCTTAAAGAATTAGCAAAAAAAACAATAAAGTATTTTTCTATTAATAAAAAAATAGGAACTTTACGAGAGTACATAAGCACTTTCAATAAATTATCAATGTTTGTTGCAAATGAATACAAAACTACAGAAGCAATAAACATTGATAGAGCCTTGATTATAAATTTTTGTTTTTATTTGTCCAGTATAAAATTATCGGCAAGAACAAGAGGCAAGCACATCAGTTATTTAAATGAAAGTTTTAAGGTGTGGACAGAAAATAAATGGTTTTATATTCCTCCTTACGTAATTCATGAAAATGATTATCCAAAAAGAAAAAAGCCAATTCCCAGATACATACCTGAAGATGTAATGTCTCAACTAAACAAACATTTGGATAAATTACCTCCTCCAGTCATGAGAATGATCTTGGTAATTCAAGAGTGTGGTTTTAGAGTCGGAGAGCTTGTGTCTTTAAAAATCAATTGCTTGCGTCAAGACAACACAGGTTATTGGTTTATTGAACACTGCAACTTCAAAATGAAAAAGGAAGATAAAAAACCTATTTCTCATGAGCTAGCACGAGTAATTCAAGAGCAGCAGGAATATATCAAGAAAAATTTTAACTCAGACTTTGAATATCTTTTCTGTGGCAGGAAAAGAGGTAGTAGCTCCGATTTTAATCCCGAAGCAAAAGTAATGACACCCAAAAACTTTGCTGTTTATTTAAAAAAACTAGCAGAAAAACAAAATATTTGTGATAGTTCTGGTAAAGTTTGGAATTTTCAATCTCATCAGTTTCGACATACTGTTGGTACACGCATGATTAACAATGGCGTTCCCCAACACATTATTCAACGCTATTTAGGTCACGAATCTCCAAAGATGACATCAGTTTATGCCCATCTTCATGACCAAACTTTAAAGAAAGAAATAGCTAAATATCACGACAATAGAGTAGTTAATGTCGCTGGCGAATTAGTCAAATCTACAACACCAGAATTAGATAATAACTTAGACTTACATCTTCTTAAGAAAAAAGTTTTAGCACAATCATTACCTAATGGTTCTTGCGCCAGATCAGTTGTATTAGGTGAATGCCCTCATGCTAATGCTTGTCTTACCTGTGGAGATTTTAGGACAACACTTGAGTTTTTAGACCAGCATAAAGCACAGCTAGAAGAAACAGAAAAACTTGTTAAAAACGCTAAGGAAAAAGGCTGGAAACGTCATGCAGAAATGAATACTAAAGTTAGAGATAACTTACATAAAATTATCAGCACCTTGGAGTCTGGCGACAAAGATATTGTTACTGGAGGTAATGAGTAAAATGAATGGTAAGGAGCAGAGAGTAGCTAGGTTAGATGCAGTTCAGCAGCAGAGAAAACAAGATTGTTTCGACCGCACCGAAAAAGCTATATCTAAACTGTTACAGAATAACGAAAGAATTTCTTTTGGTGCAGTTGCTAGAATTGCTAACGTAAGCGTCAGCTATCTCTACAAATATGACGAACTAAAAGAGCGCATTCAAGATATTCGCGACCAACAGCTAAAACACGCCAGGAAGTTAACTAGACCTCAAACCGCTTCAGAAAAATCCAAGCAGGTAATTATTAAGCAGCTACGAGAACGTATTAACAACCTAGAGTGGGAAAAGAAAGAGCTAAAAAAGCAAAATGAAAAGATGACTGGCGAGTTATACCAAATTGGTATCAAGCTAGATTTGTTCGACCGTGTTAATAATCAAACTGCTAGACAAGCTGAAGAAATAAAGCAATTAAAATCAGAGCTTGCAAAAACTAGAAGCAGGTTAGATAACTGTAAATCACAGCTAGTAGAAAATAATCCCAAGGTTACTTCTATTACTTCCAAAATAAAACAGTCGGATAAGTTACAGGAAATTAGTGATGAACTAAGAACTAAGTTGTCAGAGCTAGGTGTCAGACTCAACGCTACATTGAAGAAAATTATTATCACTAAAACTCAACAGCAAGTAGATAATGCTATCGGGGCAGTAGAAGAATATTTATCTACTGACAAAAAAGTTAAATCAAAAGCTGGATTATTAAGAACGGCATTAGAAGAAAATTGGATACCCAATCTAACTGAAGAAGATAGACAACTTAGTCAAATCAACGATACCTTTTCAGAGTGGTTTAATCTAGCAAAAGAACAAGGTATTGTTCGAGCTAGTCAAAGCACTAAAAAAGGCATCCAAGTGCTAGAAACTACTGGCGACTGGACACCTCTAGAAAAGATGATTGAAAAAGGATGGACGTTAGAATATTTACAGCAAAGAAATGGACGTTAGCTACCGATCGCCCTGTGAATCACAATCTTGTTGTAGAAGCCATACACAACATTAACCCTTTATCTGGCTTGTGTTGTGTAGGTTATAGACGAGATAACTGGAGGCTGCCGACTTGCCAAGGGCAAGGCGAGACGCTCCAGCGTCTGACTAAGAGGACTAAGGGATTGGGAAAATATTACCCATCATTAATTAATGGGCAGACCACTAGAGCGAAAAACTAAAAACTCCAACATTTTCTAAAAGTTATACAAAAACTTATACCAAATGCAATTTAACGCTGACGCGATCGCAAACATAAGGCAGCAATACTGTATTTAATCGCAAATTTAAATATTGAGGTAGCACAATGAAGCTAGTTTCGGTAATCGTTCCCGTTTACAATGTCGAAAACTATATCGCCCAAACTATTAACTCGGTTTTAAATCAAACCTATCCTCATTTTGAACTATTAATTATCGACGATGAATCACCCGATCGCAGCGTGGAAATCTGCCAAGGCTATAGCGATCCTCGAATTAAAATCATTAGTCAAAAAAATCGCGGTTTAGCGGGAGCGAGAAATACTGGAATTCGCCACGCTCAAGGTAACTATTTAGCTTTTCTCGACTCAGACGATCTTTGGCTACCCGAAAAACTAGCACGACACGTAAAACATTTAGAATCTTTGCCTCAAGTGGGAGTAAGTTTTAGCCGTTCTGAATTTATCGACAGTCAGGGACAGTCGTTAGGTATTTACCAAATGCCCAAATTACAAAATATTACTCCTTCTCACCTTCTCTGTCGCAATCCCGTTGGCAATGGTTCTGCACCAGTAATTCGTCGGGAAGTGTTTGAGGAAATTTGTTTTCAAGATAATCTACATGGAGAAGTAGAAAACTTTTACTTCGATGAAAACTTTCGTCAGTCAGAAGATATTGAATGCTGGTTGAGAATTGCAGCAGAAACTTCTTGGAAAATTGAAGGTCTTCCCGAAGCTCTAACTCTCTATCGCGTCAACGGTGAGGGACTTTCTGCCAATCTGTTCAAACAGTTCGATTCTTGGGAGCAAATGATTACCAAGCATCGCGATCGCTCTCCCCAACTACTCGCTGCCTGGGAAAATCCTGCTAGAGCCTATCAACTTCGCTATCTCGCTCGGCGGGCAGTACGACTCAAAAATGGCGACATGGCAGTCAAGTTAACCCATCGTGCTTTAGCTACGCACTGGCAAATTGTTTTAGGCGAACCCAATCGCACTTTACAAACCTTATTTGCTGCCTACTTGCTTAAACTTTTACCTCTATCTTTCTATCGAGGCTGCGAGAATTTAGCTCTAAAATTAACTGGAATCGTTCATCAACTTCATATCTTGCGCGATCGCTTTGCAGTTAAGTACGTTTAATGCTCAAAGTTATACACAACTCAGACAACAAAACCGACGCGATCTTATAAGTCAATAAGTAATACTAAAAACAATCGAACCTGAAATTTAGTTTAGTTCTGCAAAATATAATTTTTACCTGGAGAAATTCAAACCATGTCCAATAACAACACTAACGCTTTAAACCAACTAATTCTTATTGTTGATGATGATGCTAGCATCCGTATGACTGCTGCTGGAATTTTGGATCTTCAAGGTTATTCTGTTTTAGAAGCCGATAGTGCAGAAGCCTGTTTGAGTATTTGTCAGCAACAAAAACCCGATTTAATTTTACTCGATGCTGTAATGCCTGGTATGGATGGTTTTGCTTGCGCGCTCAAACTTAAAAGTATTTTTGGTATCTATTGTCCGCCAATTTTTATGATGACCGCTCTAAGCGATCGCGATTCTCTCTATCGTAGTTTTGATGTAGGAATTACTGACTATTTAGTCAAACCTTTAGACTGGGCTAGTTTACCTCAAAAGATCAAAAAACTTACTCTCAATCACTCCAAAAGCAATCAACTAAAAGAACAATTTGCAGAAATTAACTCCCTCAAAGAAAAATTGGATGATACAGTCCACTGTCATCTCAACAAAACTCAAGGCAAAATGCAAAAAACATTAAGTTTAAGCCTTCCTAGAATCTAAAATAATTAAATTTAACTCTGTCTTGACAAGCATTCCCTTGCGTCTTCTACTAACGTAAGGTTTGCTATTTTTGTAGCAAAAGTTATACATAATTTTCATAAGTCAAACATTTTAACGAACACGATCGCACACAGCAGCGAGAGACACTAAAAGCAATCGGGAATCAAACAAAGAGACAAACATGAAAATTTTACTTATTAGTTCTACAGGCGGTCACTTTCAAGCAATACAAAAATTATCTTATTTCTGGAGAAAACACGATTGTTGCTGGGTAACTTTCCGCACGGATTCTACCGAACTAATTTTAAAAGATAAAAAAGTCTATTGGGCTTATAGTCCTACCAATCGCAATGTACCTAATTTAATACGCAATTTTATCCTAGCCTGGCAAGTTATTTGGCAAGAACGTCCTCAGTTAGTTTTAACTACTGGTGCTGGTGTGTCTGTTCCTTTCATCATTTTGGCAAAGTTAGCTGGCACTAAAACGGTTTTTGTCGAATCTTTTACTAGAGTTAAAGAACTTAGTTTATCGGCTAGATTAGTTCTACCGTTTCTCGATGTAGTTTATGTGCAGTGGGAACAATTAACAACTAAATATTCTAAAGCCAAATTAATTCGTATTTAGTACCTGTACAATCACAATTTGATTGAACAATGTTGATAACTTAAACGCTTTCAATGTTGCTTCATCCATTTATTCAGTATTGTGTCCGATCGCTTTATTAGTAACGCAGCCTGCTGGCGCAGGCTGCGTTGCTAGTCGCGACCTCACGATCGCCAGTTAGATACCTCACTTCTGCGGTGGGAAAAATTGCGTAAAAACATTTTAAGCTTATGAGTAAATAAGTTTCAGCATATGCTTAAATATTTCACGTTTTAGTTTAATATTTCACGATATGCTTAAACCGACACACATTAAATATCTAAATCGTCAAGATCTAACTTAGGTGCGTGGGTTTCGATAAATTCCCGTCTGGGTGCGACGCGATCGCCCATCAACACGGTAAACATTTTATCAGCTTCGGCAGCATCTTCAATTTCTACCTGCTTCATCATTCGCGTTTCGGGGTTCATCGTGGTATCCCATAGCTGCTGGGGCATCATTTCACCCAAACCCTTAAATCTTTGAATGGTGTAGTTGGCATTTGAAGGTAATTCGCTAATGCGCTGTTGTAAATCGCGATCGCTGTAGCAATAGTAATGACTGCGCCCTCGTTCTAGTTTGTATAGTGGCGGACAGGCAATATAGACATAGCCTTGGTCTACTAATTCCCGTTGATAGCGATAAAAGAAAGTTAACAGCAGTGTTCTAATGTGCGCCCCGTCTACGTCAGCATCAGTCATAATTACTATGCGATGATAGCGTAATTGAGAAGGATCGAATTCTTCACCTTTAATACCCAGTCCCAAAGCAGTAATCATCGACTGAATTTCGTTATTCTTATAAATCTTGGCATCATCGGTCTTTTCGATATTAATAATCTTACCTCTCAAGGGCAAAATTGCCTGAAACTGCCGCGATCTACCTTGTTTTGCAGAGCCGCCAGCACTATCGCCTTCAACGAGAAAAATTTCTGATTCTTGAGGATCGCGCGAACTACAGTCGGCTAACTTACCAGGGAGAGGAGAAGATTCTAAAACCGACTTGCGGCGGACTAATTCTCTAGCGCGTCTGGCTGCTTCGGCAGCTTTAAAAGCCTGTACTGCTTTTTCAATAATGGCATCGCCAACACTTACATTGAAGTCTAAATAGTCGTTTAAAACTTCACCTACTAAAGAGTCAACAATTCCTCTAACCTCTGTGTTGCCTAATTTAGTTTTAGTCTGTCCTTCAAACTCTGGTTCTGGAACCTTAACCGAAATTACTCCCGTTAAACCTTCTCGAATATTTTCACCGCCTAAGTTAGACTCGCTGTCTTTAATTTTGTTGCGCTTGCGAGCATAACTATTCATGGTTCTGGTGAGAACGGTTTTTAACCCTTCTAAGTGAGTACCACCATCAATAGTCCGAATATTGTTAGCAAAACCTAATAAGTTATCGCTAAAGGCATCTACACACCATTGCAAAGCAACTTCAACGTTTACGCCGTTTTTTTCTCCTGCAACATAAATAATGTCTTCGTGTAGGGGTTGTTTTTCCCTTGTCATGTAGGTGACATATTCTTTAATTCCACCTTCATAACAAAATACATCTTGGCGAATTTCTTCCTCTCGATAGTCGGTAAAGGAAATTTTAATGCCTGCATTAAGATAAGCTAACTCTTTTACTCGCTTTGCTATAATTTCATATTCAAAGGCAGTAGTTTCAGTAAAAACCGTACTGTCTGGTAAAAACCTTACCGAAGTCCCCGACTGTTGGGGATTTTGCTTGTTGGGCTTTACTTCTAGCTCTCCTTGGGCGATACCTCTTGCGTAACGTTGAATGTGGATTTTTTTCTCTCGCCAGACTGTTACCTCTACCCATTCAGAAAGGGCATTAACTACCGATACACCAACTCCGTGTAACCCTCCAGAAACTTTATAACCGCCACCGCCAAATTTGCCTCCAGCGTGCAATACTGTCATTACTGTTTCTAAAGCTGACTTACCAGTTTTGGTATGAATACCTGTAGGTATTCCCCTACCATCATCAGTAACGGAAACCGAACCATCTTGGTGAATTTCAATTTCTATATGAGTGCAATAACCAGCTAGTGCTTCGTCAATTGAGTTATCTACCACCTCATATACTAAATGATGCAGTCCCTTTGGTCCTGTAGAACCAATATACATCCCCGGACGCTTGCGTACTGCTTCTAAACCCTCTAAAACTTGAATTTGATCTGCACCGTAACTGCTAGTCATGTAGTGTCTCCAAAAAAGGCTCTAAGCTCGATTTTTGTCACATTATAATAAAATACTCAAAAATTTTAACATAAAAGCTTTATAGACCGCCTTAGACTATTCTGAAAAGATGTTTATTTTGGGATATACCCCCCTTAATCTGTTAGATTCTATCTTTGGTGTTTCCTACTTCAATTATTTAGGTTTCACATTGGGTGGTGCATCTCGCGCTCTATCTCTTGCTTAGTCTCGATTGAAGTTTATCATCAAAACAAAAAACCTGGCTATTGCAATCAAGATTATAGCCAGGTTTTTATCAATAATTTAGGTGTAGTATTTTTTACAAATACAAAGCCTAATTGTATATTAAAATACTAAATAGCTTATTAGTAAGTGCAACAACTGATTGAATACTACTATACGAGGAAAAGCACCTACTAAATAAAGAAGTTGGGGAATAAAAAACAATAATCCGAGCATTTTCATGAGACAGTCAAAATCGCGAACAGTGTGTAAGAGAGTAGAAAATTAATGAAATTTTGATACTAGATTACTTTTATTGAAATCAAAAATAAATATTTAAGTGTAAATACGACTACAACTATAAATATTTGTTGTTGAGTTTAGACAGTTTATCTAGCTCAATCACATACTAACACTGGAATTGAGGATTGTTAAGAGCTAAAAACATAAAAACAACACAATAACAAAAACTTTTTGAAAAAAACATATTAGCTTCATGTTATCTTTACATAAGCTGACGAAATAATTAGTAAACAATGAAAAACTCATATTTAATATTATGAGATGTTAGAAAAATCTCAATTTATATAAATTTGCTGTTAACTAAAATTGTAATTACTCGACGTGTTACTACATTATTGTTTTCTCAATCGAAGAAACCACATGTTCGGTAAAGAGAATAGCGGTGCGACCTCGCACTCAGCAAAAGTTCCGTTACAAGAGTTAGAGGTTTCCTTAAAGCAGGCAGAATTAGGAACGCGCGCCAAGACAGAAAATAAAATTTCTCTCTTTTCGTTGAGAATTGCTATTTATAGCAAATTAAAAATGAGTTCTGTACAATTGAAAGCTGTAAAATTGAGTTACGATTCGCCAGAAGCTTTAAGTTATTGTAAATGAATCACCAAACCTCATGGCAAATAGTTAAGTCTGTAGAAATACCTCAGTGGTTTATCGATGCAGTCAAGCCATACGCTAATAACTCAGACGGTAAGTACGCAGCGCAGCTATTATGGCAAAGAGGAATTAAGGACTTAAAAAATCTATGGGGTTTTCTAGATCCAAATTTGTATTCACCTGCCTCTCCCTTCGAGTTTGGGGAAGAAATGACAAGAGCGATCGCCCGTATACAGCAAGCACGTCAAACAGAGGAAAAAGTATCAATTTGGGGGGATTTTGATGCCGACGGTATTACTTCTACTAGCGTTTTATGGGATGGTTTGGGACAGTTTTTTCCCCAAGAGATGCAGCTTGAATACTATATTCCCAATCGACTGACAGAATCTCATGGTTTAAATAATTCTGGTATCGAAAGATTAGCTGCCTCTGGTACAAGATTAATCGTCACTTGCGATACGGGAAGCACTAATATAGCAGAAATAAACTATGCCAAAGAATTAGATATAGATATTATCGTTACCGATCATCACACACTACCAGAATCGCGCCCCCCAGTAACGGCAATTATTAATCCTCGTTATTTGGCTAAAGACCATTCCCTATATCATCTTTCTGGAGTGGCGGTGGCATACAAACTTGTAGAAGCACTGTATCAAAGCTTACCTGAAATTCCCCAGCAACCTTTAGAACAGTTATTAGATTTGGTGGCAATTGGCTTAATTGCCGATTTGGTCGAGTTAAAAGGAGACTGCCGTTATTTAGCACAGATAGGAATTGAAAAGCTTCGGCAACAGCTTAACCCCAAAACCGCAACTCGTCCAGGGGTAACCCGCTTATTAGAACTGTGTCGGCGTACTGGCGATCGCCCTACCGATATTTCTTTTGGCATTGGACCGAGAATAAATGCCGTCAGTCGCATTCATGGTGATGCCAGCTTTTGTATCGAACTATTAACTAGTAGAGACAGCGAGCGTTGCGAGCAGTTAGCCTCAGAAACCGAACTAGCAAACGCTCGCCGTAAAGCTTTACAGCAAGATGTAGTTGAAGGAGTAAAACAGAAGCTAGCCAGACTGGATCTGTCTACTACGTCGGTTATCGTACTCGAAGATCCTCAATGGCAGGGTGGGGTTTTGGGTTTGGTTGCAGGACAAATAGCTCAAGAATACGCTCGTCCAACAATATTATTAAGTAGCAGTAACCAAAATCCTGTAGAGGCAACAATAATAGCACGAGGTTCGGCGCGATCGACAAACAATATCGATCTCTATCAGCTAGTAAAATCTCAAGAAAATTTACTGCATAGGTTTGGCGGACATCCCTTTGCGGCAGGATTGAGTTTGCCTTTAGAGAACTTGCCATTATTTACCGAAGCAATTAACCAACAGTTAAGGCAACAGGGCAAAATAGATACTTTACCCGACATTGAAGCCGATCTAACCGTTACGGTTGCAGAACTAGGTAAAGAGTTATTTGACGAGTTGAGTTTATTAGAACCTTGCGGCATGGGTAATCCCGTTCCCAGGTTGCTAATTAAAAACTGCTGGTTTACCAACATCTGGAATAGCAACATAAAAGATAGTAGCGGTCGGAAAATAAAATACATTAAAACTGCTTTTAAAATTTGCGATGACTCTACAAGCTATAGATTTCCTGGTGTTTGGTGGGGGCATTACCGTGAAGAAATTCCTCAAACCAAAGGTTGCGATGCGATCGTCGAACTAGACTTTAACAGTTATAAAAGTGACCGAGTCGAACCACACTACGAAGTTCGTTTAATTGAAGTGAGATCGCCCTCTGAGAAGCTAGCTATAGAACCGTCAACCGCCAATTCAAATTCAATTATCGATCGCCGCCACAATATGTTGGCTTTAGATATTTTAGACTCTGCGGCAGAAATTCTCGATCGCTGTCCTGTAAGCTGGACGGAATTACAGCGCGAATATCGACAGGCGATCGCCCGTGACAGTAAATTAGTATTAGGCTATAGTGCGCCGCAAACTATAAACGCTCGGGAAGTTTGGCAACAGTTGGTAGGAATTGCCAAATATTTAAGTCGTACCCAAAAGACAGTTACCCATCAACAACTAAAAGAAAAATTACATCTTAGCGATCGCACTTTAAAGATCGGTTTGCAAGCTTTGCAAAAGATCGGTTTTGAGCATCAAAGAACTGAAGATCTCTATAGATTTAGTTGGCAAGAGCGAAACGATAGTAATCTCGATCGAGAGTTGCAAAATCTCGAACTAGCGATCGCCGAACAGCAATTTCAACAGCAGTACTTCGAGCAAGTCCCTTTATCCACTATCGAGCGTCAGCTATCAATTTTCAGCTAAACCTAGAAAGTAAAAATAAATTTCTTACTTGCCACTCGCTACTTGCTACTTTATTTATCGCTCTTAATATACTCTTCTTCAGCAACTCTTTTCAGTCGCCGTAACTGTGCCTGCATATCTTTTTTGGTGAATTTAGCAGCAAAGGTATTAAACCCCCAACTGACAATGGGATTGGGGATAGTAAATTCAAAGCGATTGAGTAACATAGTACCTTGTTTGGTTGGCTGACATTCCCAGCGATCGCGTCCTTTAAAAAACCCTTTAAACTCCCAGACAATTAAGCCTGGTTCCCGTTCGACGATCGTACTTCTAAGACTGGGCTGTAACCAAGGAATTTTAATAGTAAAGCGACTCAGGCTACCCTGTTCTGTACTCCAGCTACCTATTGGTTCGCACCGCAATAAAGGATTGAGCCAGCGATGCATTAACTCTAAGTCGGTCAGACAGTTCTCAGTTACAGTAGCACTAGCTTGAATATAAATTGTGTGTTCGATAATTTGCGATGGAGACATACCAAAACTACAGGTAGTTAAATTAAAATTCTAGACGATTTTGTTAATTAGTTCTTAACAGTAAGAATACAAAAAAATACGCAAACACGACAAAAAAACTCCAGGCGATTGCGTTGAAAATAAAAACTTTATTTAGCATTTTGGGGTTATTTTGGCATAATTATCCCAGAAAATATAATTGCTTGCTAATTCAGCAAGTAATATATAACATTTGCCGTAATGGTCATATATATACATGGCGGTAATTACTAGATGAATCACAACTAAAAACATGACACAGATACTTAGTGCTATTTCATCAGCGGGCTTATATCATTTAGCTCAAAATAATTCCAATCAGATATTTTCTAATGTAGGCAATGAGTTCGGTACATCACTACTTAACCTTGTGAAAGCTATTGGGATTTTTATCCTTATATTGATTGTTGCTTTTATTGTTAAAAGTGTTATCAAAGGATTACTCAGTAAAACAGACATAGACAACCGCATTGCTGCCTGGCTGACAGGGCAAAGAGGCGGAGAATCAATTCCAGTTGAAAACTGGATTGCCAACCTGGTTTTCTGGCTAATTGTTTTATTTGCGGTAGTAGCTTTTCTAAATACTTTAGAACTCGATGGTGTATCGCAACCGCTAAACTCACTGCTCGATCGAATTGCTAGCTTTATACCCAAAATACTGGGCGCGGCATTTTTACTGGGTATTGCCTGGTTAGTTGCAACTATAGTCAAAACTATAGTTACCAGGGGATTAAGAGCCTTAGATCTCGATCGCCGTTTGGGGTTAGAATCTACTGGTTCTAACTTTAACTTGAGTGACACTATTGGTAATGCTCTTTACTGGTTTATCTTTTTACTATTTTTACCCGCAATTCTCAATACTTTGAGTTTGCAAGGAACTTTAGAGCCAGTACAGTCATTACTAGATGAAATTCTAGCAATTTTACCAAATGTTTTAGGCGCGATAATTATTGGGGTAGTTTTTTGGTTTGTCGCTCAAATTGTACGGCGAATCGTAACCAATTTGCTTGCTGCTACTGGTATAGATAACATCGGCGCGAGATTTGGCATGTCTACCACGGCATCGGGAAGACAGTCTCTGTCGTCAATTATCGGTACTTTGGTTTTCGTACTAATTTTAATTCCTGGCGCGATCGCAGTACTAGAACAGCTACAGATCGAAGCAATTTCTGCACCTGCTATCAATATGCTAGACCAGGTGTTAGAACTATTACCTAAATTATTTGCTGCGGCAGTAGTTTTGGGTTTATTTTACGTTGCAGGGAAGTTTGTTGCCGATTTGGTTACTAATATTTTAACGAGTGTTGGCTTTAATAATCTGTTGCAATGGTTGGGACTAACTTCTACACCTAGTGGTCGTCCTACGGGAGGCGAAGCTTTTGTAGCCGAAACCGAACAACCAACCGTAATTCAAAGCGGCACTCCCACCACCAAAACTCCCTCAGAACTAGTAGGAATTATCGTTTTAGTGGGAATTATGCTGATTGCCACTCTAACCGCAGTAGACATCCTGGGTATTCCCGCCCTAGCTTCTGTAGTGGGTGTAATTCTGGCGATCGCAGGGCAGATCTTAATCGGTCTAATCGTCTTTGCTATTGGCTTGTATTTAGCCAATCTAGCTTACAATCTCATTTTAAGTTCTGGCACTGGACAATCAAGATTGCTGGCTCAAACTTCTCGTGTCGTCATTATTGTCTTTGTAGCATCCATTGCTTTAATCGAAATTGGTTTGGCACCAAATTTAGTTAACTTAGCTTTCGGGCTGCTGTTAGGCGGTATTGCCGTAGCGATCGCTCTGGCTTTTGGTTTGGGTGGCAGAGAAGTTGCTGGAGAACAGCTACGTCACTGGGTCAATTCTTATAAAAACCGTTCCTAGTTTGAATATTCAGGCGTTATATCATCATAAGATGGTTTGGATCGATTTGGGGATGGGAGAACTAGACGACTAAGGGACGGTTTTAGTAAAGTGAAATCTCCCAGTCTCCCAGTCTCCTCTGCTCCTGGTATTAATCTATTTACCAGGAGTTTTTTTTGGCAATCTGGAAACTTAAGAATCGAGCGATCGGTCTATATTTTTTAGCTTTTATCGATTATTCTGAAGCTAGTAATCTCGATCTAAAGCGCAAAAATAACAAAAATTCCCGCTTTTGGATAAGCTAGTTAAGGATATCTAGCTTAGTGCGTCGGATTGTGAAGCAGTCTGGAGACTGTTGGTTTTGCAATCGGAGATGCAGTAATTCCACTGGGTGGCAGAGAGAGGAAACGATTGAGCAAGTACATAACCCCGATCGAACGATTGAGAGCGCAAGTAGCCAAACAGCCTGATTCTAAGGCGTTTACTTTCCTTGCTGATAGCGAAACCGAATTGGATAGTCTGACCTATCAACAACTAGACGAACGTGCCAGAGCGATCGCCGCTAGTTTACAAGGGTATAATGCTTTAGGCGAACGAGCGTTATTACTCTATCAACCAGGACTAGAATTTATTACCGCTTTCTTAGGCTGTCTCTATGCAGGAGTAGTAGTGGTACCTGCTTACCCTCCAAGAGGCGATCGCTCAATAGATCGGCTGTTAGTAATTGCCCGCGATGCCCAGGCAAAATTTGCTCTAACTACTCAAGATTGGCAAGATTCAATTGAAAATAAATTTAAAATAGAAGCACCGCAGCAACAGTTACAGTTTATCGCTACCGATGCAGTTAGCAGCGATCGCGCTACAGAATGGCAATGGTTCTCGCTTCAAGCAGACGATCTGGCTTTCTTGCAATATACCAGCGGTTCTACAGGCAAACCTAAAGGGGTAATAGTCAGTCATGGCAACATCATGGCTAACTCGTTATCGATCAATCGCTGCTTTCAAAATCGCGCCGACCAAACGGGGCTTTCCTGGCTGCCTCCCTACCACGACATGGGGCTAATTGGCGGTATTATTCAACCTTTATATGCAGGAATGTCAATGTATTTGATGGCTCCTGTAACTTTTCTCCAGCGTCCCTATCGCTGGCTAAAAACTATCTCTAACTATCGTATTAGCTTTAGCGGTGGACCCAATTTTGCTTACGATTTGTGTGTCGATCGCGTCAAACCAGAACAACTGGACACGCTCGATCTTAGCTGTTGGGAACTGGCTTTTTCTGGTGCCGAACCCGTACGCGCTGCAACTATAGAACGTTTTGCTCTTTATTTTCAAAGCTCTGGTTTTCGTAAAGAGGCTTTTTATCCCTGCTACGGCATGGCAGAATCGACGCTAATTATTACAGGGGGAGATAAGGCAGCAGCACCGATTGTCAGGTCTTTTGACAGCAAGGCAATTGAAGAAGACCGCGCTATTAAAGCTAAAGATGATAACAATGCTACCAGTTTAGTTAGTAGTGGTCGTAATATATCAGGACAAACTTTGGCGATCGTCGATCCTCATAGTCTCGAAAAATGCCAAGATGGTGAAATTGGCGAAATATGGGCGAAAAGCGATAGTGTTGCCAGAGGTTATTGGCAGCAAGAAGAATTAACCGCAGCCTGTTTTCAAGCGGAAATTGCCGATACTAATGAAAGTGGTTTTTTACGTACTGGCGATCTGGGTTTTCTTCAGGATGGAGAACTATTTGTTACGGGACGCTTAAAAGATTTAATTATTATTCGCGGACGCAATTATTATCCTCAAGACATCGAATTAACGGTAGATAAGGCTCATGAAGCTGTGCGTTCTGGTAATTGTGCGGCATTTGCAGTTGAAGTAACAGGAACGGAAAAGTTAGTTATTACCACCGAAGTCGGGCGGACTTATCTACGAAAGCTAGATCCCCAAGGTATATCTAAAGCAATTCGTCAGGCGATCGCCCAACACCACGAACTCCAGGTTGCAGAGATTGTTTTACTTAAAACTGGCAGCATTCCTAAAACTTCTAGCGGTAAAATCAAACGTCACGCTTGTAAGACGGGATTTTTGCAAGGAACGCTTAATGTAGTCGGAGAGTGGAAATCTACAGTTAAGGAAAGTTCTTCAGTTACCGTTAGTCCTCATTTTGGCAATCGCCAGACAGAAATTATTAACTGGTTGGTCGATAACATCGCTCAAACTCTAGGTGTAGCTGCAACAGAAATCGAGCTTAGCGAACCTCTAGCTAATTCTGGTCTGAGTTCGCTCCAGGCAGTTCAACTGTCGGCAGATCTAGAAGACTGGTTGGGAGTTAGTCTATCGCCCACTTTAGTCTATGACTATTCTACTATTACTCAGCTAGCTAAGTATCTTTCGGAATTAGCTAATCCACAGTTTAATTCTCAACCGCAGATCGAGCGTACTGCTCCCCGACTCGATGCTCCCATTGCCATCATTGGTATGGACTGCCGTTTTCCTGGGGCAAATAACCCCAATGAATTTTGGCAACTGCTAAAAGATGGCAAAGATGCCATTACCAAAGGCGATCGCTGGTCGGAAGATAGCTGGGGTGGCTTTATCAAAGATGTAGACAAATTCGACCCACAGTTTTTTGGCATTACCCCCCGTGAAACTCAACGCATGGATCCCCAACAGCGATTTTTGCTGGAGGTATGTTGGTCGGCATTAGAAAATGCGGCGATCGCGCCTCAGAGTCTGGCTGGTAGCAAAACAGGCGTGTTTATTGGTGCTAGCAGTAGCGACTATTCCCAATTACAGTTTCACTATGGCACCGAGTTTGATGCCTATGGCGGTACGGGAAATGCTCACAGCATTGCCGCCAATCGGATTTCTTATACCTTAGATTTACGAGGACCTTCTCTGGCAATAGATACTGCCTGTTCTTCATCTTTAGTGGCGGTGCATTTGGCCAGCCAAAGCTTGAAAAACGGTGAATGCGATCGCGCCATCGTTGGGGGTGTCAACCTCATGCTGTCTCCCGAACTGACCGAAACCTTTTCTAAAGCGGGCATGATGGCAGCAGACGGACGCTGCAAAACTTTCGATGCTTCGGCAGATGGTTACGTGCGTGGTGAAGGCTGTGGTGTAGTAATTCTCAAGCGTTTAGATGAGGCGCTCGCCAATGAAGACAGAATTTTGGCGGTAATCAGAGGCTCGGCGATAAATCAAGACGGACGCAGCAACGGTTTGACCGCTCCTAATGGACTGGCACAGCAAGAAGTAATTGCCAGTGCGATCGCCAATGCAGGTATAGAACCAGAAGCTATTAGCTATGTAGAAGCTCACGGAACGGGAACATCTTTAGGAGATCCCATTGAAGTAAATTCTTTAAAAACCGTTTTAGCTAACGACAGGACGCAAACGTGCTATTTGGGTTCGGTAAAAACTAATATCGGACATTTAGAAGCAGCGGCAGGTGTGGCTGGTTTGATTAAAACCGTTCTCTGTATGCAACATCGAGCTATTCCTCCCAACTTACACTTCGAGCAGCTCAATCCTCATATCACTTTAGACGACACGGCTATTTCTATCCCCACTCAGCTACAGCCCTGGCAGACAGAAACTAAAGTAGCTGGGGTAAGCTCCTTTGGCTTTGGAGGAACCAATGCCCATATTATTTTGCAAGAAGCCGAACCAGTAACTCAAAAGCCAAGCAATATAGCAGAACGTCCCCTACACTTACTAAGTTTATCGGCAAAAACAGAATCGGCATTAAAAGACTTGGTGGTGCAGTATGAAGCTTATTTGGCTGCCGATCCTCAAGCTTCTCTGTCAGATATCTGCTATACGGCAAATACGGGCAGATCTCATTTTGACTGGCGGATGGCGATCGCTGCTAAAACCACAGCACAGCTACGGCAAAAACTAGCCGACTATAGACAGGGTAAGTCGGTTACGGGAATAGTCAGCAGCCAAACAAAATCCCATCGTAATAAAATCGCCTTTCTATTTACAGGACAAGGTTCGCAGTATACAGGAATGGGATACGAACTCTATCAGACTCAACCTGTTTTCCGTCAGGCTATAGACCGCTGTGGCGAGATTTTACAACCTTATTTGGATAAACCGTTATTGGAAATAATTTATCCTTTTAAAGTCAAAAGTCAAAGGTCAAAAGTTAGAAGCGACGAAGAGACGAGGAGACGAAGAGACGGGGAGAAGGCTCTATTAGAGAAATTCCTCAGTCCCCCAGTCCCCCAGTCCCCCAGTCCCGAACAGTCTCCCTCTACCCTAATAAATCAAACTAAATACACCCAACCCGCTTTGTTTGCCGTCGAATATGCCCTGGCGCAAATGTGGCTGTCGTGGGGAATCGTACCCGATTCGGTGATGGGTCACAGTATTGGAGAATATGTCGCTGCAACTATTGCAGGGGTATTTAGTTTAGAAGCTGGACTAAAATTAATTGCCGCTAGAGGCAAATTGATGCAGAGTTTGTCTCAAGAGGGGACGATGTTTGCCGTATTTGCTTCAGAAGAATTAGTTGCCGAAGCGATCGCGCCATTTCCAGAGCTTGCCATTGCGGCAATTAATGGCGATCGCAATACGGTGATTTCAGGAGATGAAGCAACCGTAGCCAAAGTTATTGCCAAACTAAGCGAACAGGGAATTAAAAGCAAACAGTTAAAAGTCTCTCACGCTTTTCACTCGCCGTTGATGCGTCCGATTTTAAGAGATTTTGAGTCGGTAGCGCGAGAAATAGATTATCAAATTCCCCAATTAAAGTTAATTTCCAACGTTACGGGAAAAATAGCTACACCAGCAATAGCTACGCCAGAATATTGGGTCGATCACATTGTGGCATCAGTTCAGTTCGATCGCAGCATTAAGCTGTTAGCTAAAGATTACAATGTCTTTTTAGAAATCGGTGCCAAACCAATTTTGTCGGGAATGGGACGCTTGGCATTAGCTGGCGATAAAGAAACTCTTGTCTGGCTGCCGAGTTTGCGTCCTAAAAAAGCCGACTGGCAACAAATTATCCAAAGTTTGGCTACATTATACAGTCGTGGTGTTGAAGTTGATTGGCAGAGTTTCGATCGCGATTACTCTAGAACTAAGATAAGTTTACCCACCTATCCTTTTCAACGTCAGAGTTACTGGTTGGAAAAAACAGCAGCAAACAACTCGGTTCGCTCTCGCTTGCAAGTAGCTCGAACTCAAAATAATGCTGCTGCAAAAACACCAGACTTCTATCAAATCCAATGGCAGCTAAAAAATGAACTAATTAATAACGACAATTTGATAAGTAATCTAGCTAAACAATGGCTGATATTTAGCGATCGCCAAGGAATAGGCGCGAAAATTGCCAGAGAACTAGAAGCAAGAGACAAAGGCTGTTTAATAGTCGAGCGGCATGATACAAAATCAATTGAAGAAATAGTCGAAAACTGCTCGGATTTGGGAGGAATAATTTATTTATGGGGAATAGATCGAGATAATTTAGACCTTTCAGCAGCAAACGAACCTTGGAAAACAAACTGTAACGGCTTGCTAGAGCTAATTGGCGAACTAACACGACAAGAAATAATCGTGCCTATTTGGTTGACCACTCAAGAAACCTGGGCAATTGACAATAAGATCGAGGTCGGGGCAATTGCTGCTAGTGCTATGTGGGGAATGGCTCAGGCGATCGCTATAGAGCATCCCGAATATTGGGGCGGTATTGTCGATCTCTCTGCCGAAGTTACAGACATAGAGGTTAGCAATTTAATTTCTCTTATCGCCAATAAGCAACAGGAAGATCGACTGGCTTTAAGAGGCGATGGTGTTTATGTTTCTCGTTTGGTCAAATCTCAACTACCAGCAAGTAACAATCTGCAAATTACTCCAGATTCAGCTTATTTAATTACTGGTGGTTTGGGTGCATTGGGTTTACAACTAGCCCAATGGTTGGCAAATAAGGGAGCAAAATATTTAATTCTAGCTGGCAGAAGCGAACCTTCACCTAAAGCGATCGAGGTAATTGCAGAACTTACCGAAAATGGCGTAACCGTGCGGCAGGTTAAAGCCGATGTAACTGAGCTTGCAGATATCGAGCCAATAGTTAAGCTAGATTGGGATTTGCCTACTGTTCCCCAACTAAAAGGCATTATCCACGCTGCAGGCTTACTCGACGACGCGGCTTTACAAAATCAAACCTGGGATAAATTTAAAAAAGTTATCGCTCCTAAAGTTATTGGTGCCTGGAATCTGCATCTAGCTACTAAAGAGCTATCCTTAGATTTCTTCGTCATGTGTTCTTCGGTGGCTTCGTTAGTAGGTTCGCCAGGACAGAGTAACTATACTGTAGCCAATGCAGGTTTAGATGCGATCGCTCGTTATCGTCACAGTCAAAATTTACCTGCTTTAAGTATCAACTGGGGACCTTGGGCAGATGCAGGCATGGCAGTAGAGCGAGGCTTTAGCCAGTCGGGATTCGCGCTTATTAGTTCGCAGCAGGGACTGGCAGCTTTAGAAAGACTAATCGGCAACAACTTGGCGCAAGTAGGTGTGGTTTCCGCCGACTGGAACCGTTTGAGCCAGCAGTTTAGTTATTTGCGACAGTCAAATTATTTTGCCAAACTGTTAGACAAAACGATCGCCAAAGAGGAAACAGAAAAGTCAGATAGAGTTTTTAAAGAACTGCTGGCTATTCCTAACGAGCAAAGAAAAGCCTATTTAATAGACTATTTGCGACGGGCGATCGCAAAAATTTTACAGATAGAGCCAGAAAATCTTAACGTCACTGCCAGCTTGCTCGACATAGGTATGGATTCGTTAATGGTTATGGAAGCGGTTTCGCGCTTGAAAACCGACTTACAGCTAATGCTGTACCCTAGAGAAGTTTACGAACATCCTAAGATAGAGAGTTTGGCAGCCTATTTAGCGGCAGAATTTAGCAAAACTCACGCTAACACAAAATCTGTGCTGCAAGTATCCTCTAGCCGCCCAATTGCTAAAGCTTCCACATCACCCCTTACTCAACCAATTGCCTTTATTCTCTCTAGTCCCCGTTCTGGTTCGACGCTGCTGCGTGTCATGCTGGCAGGTCATCCTCTACTTGCTTCGCCTCCCGAACTGCACCTGTTACCCTTTGAAACCATGCAGGAACGAGAGCGAGAATTGGGAGTTTCGCAGTTGGGAGAAGGCTTGACTAGAGCTTTGATGGCTCTGAAAAATATCGATGCTGCCGAGAGTCAAGAACTAGTTAGCAGATTGGTTAGTAAAAATTTGTCGATTGAAGAAGTCTATCAACTGCTACAACAGCTAGCGGGCGATCGCCTAATAATTGATAAATCTCCTACCTACGCCAGCAAAAAAGCAACTTTAGAAAGAGCCGAAAATCTCTTTACCAATGCCAAATACATCCATTTGGTTCGTCATCCCTACGCCGTAATCGAATCTTTTGCGCGGATGCGGATGGATAAATTAATCGGTGCCAAAAATAGCGATCCCTACTCATTGGCAGAATCAATTTGGCGAGAAAGCAATCAAAACATTTTTGAATTCTGTAGCGAACTAGATTCTAGTCGTCATTACCTAGTGCGGTATGAAGAATTGGTCAGCTATCCCCAGGAAGTAATGGAGGAAATTTGTAATTTCTTAGAAGTTCCCTTCAACCCTGCTGTGTTGACTCCCTATCGGGGCGATCGCATGACGGATGGTGTTTATAATAACTCTCTGTCGTTAGGAGATCCCAACTTTAGCAACCGCCAACAAATAGAAGCCAAACTAGCTTCTACCTGGCAAGAAATTGAGTTACCCTCGCTGTTAGGCACCTACACCCAACAAATTGCCCGTCAACTCAACTACCAATTGCCACAGGAAAGGGATTTTGATGCCGATCTGCCCATGCAGGAAATTTTACTTAATATTCGTGGCTTKCGAATTTGCCTCTGTATGTGGGGACCAGAGGAAGGACCGATCGTCCTCTGTCTACACGGGATTTTAGAACAAGGCGCGGCATGGTCGGAAGTAGCCATTCGCCTGGCACAAAAAGGCTATCGCGTAATTGCCCCCGATTTACGCGGACACGGCAGAAGCGATCGCGTCGGCAAAGGAGGTTCTTATAACCTGGTAGACTTCTTGAGCGACATTGATGCGATCGCTGAAAACTTAGCAGGAAAAGCTTTTACTTTAGTCGGTCATTCTTTAGGTTCGGTAGTTGCAGCAATTTTTGCCGCAATTCGCCCGCAAAGAATTAAAAACATCGTCTTGGTAGAAACAATTTTACCAACAGTTTCTGACGATGAAGATGCCGTCGAACAGTTGGCTACTCAGCTAGATTATTTGGCATCGCCTCCCGAACATCCAGTTTTTGCCAACGTCGAAGCAGCAGCAGAGCGTTTGCGACAGGCTACCCCCGCACTTTCTAAATCTCTAGCAATGTTACTGGCAGAACGCATCACCGAACCCTGTGAAGGAGGAGTAAGATGGCGTTGGGAACCTCTACTGAGAACTAGAGCGGGTATTGGCTTTAACGGTATCGGGCGATCGCGCTATCTTAACTTACTTAAAAAAATCAAAATCCCCATTACTCTGGTTTATGGAGACAAAAGTAATTTCAATCGCAGCGAAGACTTGTCGGCACAACAAAACGCCATGCCCTCTGCTGAAAAAGTAATTTTGTCTGGAGGACACAATTTACCTGTAGAAACGCCATCGGCTCTCGCCAAAATTATTAGTGGTGCTGTAGCTATAACTAACAAGCTGATTCCCTAAACTTCGATCGAAAAAGTCAGAAAGTCAGAAAGTCTGATTTAATCGGTTAATTTGTATAGTATTACAAGATTCATGAGAAACTATGATTAAGCAAATGCTTATTGACTCAGCTTAATGAATTCCGAGAAAGTTCTAAAAACAGTAGAACGACTATTACAAAAATCACTCAGTCATATCGAACGAAGAGTGTTACTTTTGTCTTGGGAAGGTCAATCATATAAAGACATCGAAAAAAGCACTGGTTATGTAATTGGTTATCTGCGAGATGTTGGATCTGGGTTGTGGAAAGAACTTTCCGAAATATTAAACCAAAGAGTAACCAAAAAAAATTTATCTTTGATTTTAGAAAGATTAGAAAACGATTACGCATCCGCGTACCCTTCGGATCGCAATTTGGCGCGATCGCCCGATGTTAAACTTCAAGCAGACATTACCAACCATAAACAAGAAACTATTGACCCTTCAGAAGCTCTGAGTTTCCCAAGTGCGCCAGTTCCTTTTAATTCTTGCTTCTATATCAAACGACCTCCCTGTGAAGAATTAGCATTTGCTGAAATTGCGCGACAGGGTTGTTTGCTGCGGATTAAAGCACCCCAGAAAATGGGCAAAAGTTCTCTACTAAATCAGATTATCGCTCATGCTGACAGCTTGGATTATCAAATTGCTTATTTAGATTTTAAAGATGCTGAAGAAACGGTTTTTACTTCTATAGAGCCTTTGCTGCAATGGTTCTGTATCTCTGTTAGCCAGCAGTTGGGTCTTCCTCACAATTTAAATTACTATTGGGATGAAGATATAGGCTACAAGATAAGTTGCAAAATCTTTTTAGAAAATCATATCTTAGAAAATACCAAACGCCCCTTAGTTTTAGCAATTAACGAACTCAATCGAGTTTTCGAGCATCCTCAAACTGCTGTAGACTTTTTACCATTATTACGCTCTTTTCACGAACAGTCTCGACGCAGTAAGGCCTGGCAAAAATTACGCCTGGTTCTGGTTTACTCTACAGAGATCTATGTTCCCTGTAAAATAGATCGCTCTCCTTTTAATGTGGGATTATTCTTAAAATTGCCTCAGTTTAACGAGGTACAGATTTTAGAATTAGCTGGAAGATATGGGTTGAATTGGCAAATAGAAAAGCAAGTAAGACAGTTGATGTCATTAGTTGGTGGACATCCCTATTTAGTAAACATCGCGCTATATTTTCTCAGTCAAGAAATTATCGAGATGGAACAATTATTACTGGATGCTACTACACCAACTGGTATCTATGCTCAACATTTACACAGTTGTCTAATTCTGCTACAGCAAAATTCTCAGTTACTGTCGGCAATGTACGAGGTAATAAATAGTAACGAACCTGTAAAAATAGATTCTTTAGTTGCCTACAAACTAGCAAGCATAGGTCTGATCGCATTAGATGGTTTCTTGGCTAAACCTAATTGCGAACTATATCGTCTTTATTTTCGCGAAGTTTTACAAGCTAAAAATACAAAAATGAATTGATAGCTTTAACTCGTGTAATTATTAAAAATTACAATAACAGACTATTAGAGAAGAAGCACAATCGCCAATCTTTATGGAGCAATATCAATATCAGGTAGGAGGTAGTTTGGAGGAGAATGCGGTCAGCTATGTCCCAAGAAAAGCCGACCGCGAATTATACCAGCGTTTGCTTCAAGGAGACTGCTGCTGTATTTTAAATTCCCGTCAGATGGGAAAGTCTTCTTTACTGGTGCAAACTTTTCATCGTCTTAAACAACAAGGTTATCGTTGTGCCATTATCGATTTAACTACCGTTGGTAGCGAATTAATAACTCCTTTGCAATGGTATAAAGGTTTAATTGCCCAGATTTATTCAGAGTTGGGTTTGACAAATATTCCTCAGCTTAAAAGTTGGTGGCGCGAACGAGATGATTTTTCCTACTTACAAAGGTTGAGTTGGTTTATCGAGGAATTATTATCAGTTCATTTTCCTACAGAGAGAATATTTATTTTTATTGATGAAGTCGATACTATTCTGAGTCTTGATTTTACTGTCGATGACTTCTTTGCTTTGATACGTTATTGTTACGAACGACGAACGATAAATCCTAATTATCAAAGAATTACTTTTGCTATTTCTGGAGTTGCTACACCTTCCGATTTAATTTGCGATCGCCAGAGAACTCCATTTAACATCGGTCGAGCAATTGTGCTTGATAATTTTAAATCTAGCGAGGTTAAACCCTTACTTACAGGTTTGCAATTTGGTTTTGGCAATCCCGACAAGCTAATGCAAGCTGTTATTAAATGGACGGCAGGACAGCCTTTTTTGACCCAAAAACTGTGTGTCTTAATCGTTTCTGACTCTCAATATGGTTTGAAAATATTTAAAAACTCAGAAAACTCTTATGTAGATAATTTAGTTAACCATAAAATTATTAAAAACTGGGAATCTCAAGACGAACCAGAACACTTAAAAACCATTCGCGATCGCCTTTTACGACAAGAAAAACTTGCAGGAAGATTGTTAGGTATATATCAGCAAATTTTAAGAGGAGAAATAGTTAAGGCGGATGATAGTCGCGAACATATAGAGTTATTCTTGTCGGGATTGATTATTAAAAAGCAAGGAAAACTTGAAGTTAAAAACTCGATCTATCGAGCCATATTCAATTTAGAGTGGGTAAAAGATCGGCTTGAAAATTTACGTCCCTACTCACAAAACTTTCAGGCTTGGATTGATTCGGGACAAATAGATCGCTCTCGATTACTTAAAGGACGAGCTTTACAAGATGGTTTACTTTGGTCGCAGGGCAAAAGTTTGAGCGATTTAGATTATCAATATTTAGCAGCTTCACAGGAAAGCGATCGCCAAGAAATACAGCTAATTCTAAAATCGGAAAAAGCCCAAAGAATTAAGGCACAACTGACTGAAGAGAAAAACAAACGCCTACAGGAACAAAAAAATGCTCGATTGCAAAAATTCTTATTATGTGTGGTTAGTATAGCCTTACTTAAAACTTCAGTAATGGGAATCATCTTATATATACAGTATCGCAAAGCAACTTTTGGAGAAATAAAAGCTCTCGTTTCTTCTGCCGAAAGTTTATTTAATTCAAACAGACGTTTTGATGCTTTAGTAGCAGCGATAAAGGCTTATTCAAAGCTCGATCGAATTAATGTAAATGATGATAAATTAAAAAGTGCAGTCGATCGCGTACTTAAAAAAACTGTCTCTGCTGAAACAGAATCTAGTCGTCTTTCAAGATTCAATCGAGGCTTTCCTGCTATTACTTTTAGCCCAGATGGACAAACAATTGCTACAGAAAGTTTGTTTGATGAAATTAAACTCTGGCAAGGAAGTAGTACTTTACAAACGACACTTGCAGAATATAGCGATCGCATTCTGTTTTTAATTTTTAGTCCCGATGCCAAATTCTCAATTTCCAGTAGTGATGACCAAACGATCGCCACTTGGAACTCGGATCTGGTTCTCGATTCAGAATTAGTTTATCAGCAAGGTTGCGATTTAGTTAGAAATTATTTAAAAAATAATGCAGAAGTCAAACCAAGCGATCGCAGTGTATGTAATGAGAAATAAAAAGTATTTTTGTATAGTTTGAGCGGCAATAGTTTGCTTATAGAAGCGATAATTTTAGATTGATTTTATCTAGAGTCGTTTCAATTGATTTTAGTACAGTTTAATTTGTTTGTTCGAAAGATTAGGAATTAAGAAGAATTTATACAAGTTTGATTTGTATCATTATTTTTTGAAATGACTATATGTCAAATATTTGCGTAGTTTGGTAAAAACAAACTCAACCAAGCTAACTATTAAACATAAAAAGTCATAAAGTCATAAAATAAGTTTTTGTTTGATAAAAATACTCGCTAGCGTTCAAATGTAAGAAAATATAAAAACAGATCGAAATAAACTCTTAAGTGTAGTAATCTGAGATCGATTGCATTTAAATACGTACTAAAACAAATAAAGTCATAGTGCTTGATTCAAAAATAGATAAAAATTTTAGCTTTTAAAGATCGAAAAAATCAAAAGTTTATCTATAATGCAAATAAAGCGTTATAAGTTTTAAACGACAGCAAGAATATTTTTTAGGTGCTTTTTTATTAGTAATTTATATTAAATTGCCCAAAGAAATATATTCGATTGTCAAAACCACTAACGATTATGCAGCTTCGATTTTCATAACTAAAACTAAGTACTTTGAAGCTATTCGCTATAACCCAAGCTAACCAATTTTTGGATGGCTATGTTTTCTATGCTTAGAAATATATTTTCTTTCTTTAAACAAAGGAAGCCCAAACAAATGAATAATCGCTCTTCTGATAATATTTCTAAAGTCGATCTGGTTATTGTTATCGATACCAGTCCATCGATGAAAGATGAAGCCCAAGCTTTAAGTCAAGCAGCGACAACGGCAATTGATACCGCTAAATCTAGCTGTCCTTCCAATCTAAAAGTAACTTGGCTGGGAATAGAGGGAATTTGGAAAGGAACGAATTTCGATCGAACTGTTAGAGCCTATCTAACTGAAGAATGCCAAGTTTCTGAATCTTCGTTTAGAAGCAGAAAGCGCGGCGAATTAAAATCGGCTGGCGCACAAGAAGATGGCGCACGAGTTGTTGAAGATCTTACAGATTACTTTAACTGGCGTGAGGGTGCGGCAAAAGCTATCTTTTATCTGGGTGACGAAGCTTTAGAAGGAGGAGGCGCGAAAACCGAACGAGGAGATATTGAAGCGGCAAATATTGCCATACAAAAAGCCCAAGCCGAGGGAGTTACGGTTCATACCTACTTTGGTACTTCTAAGAGCAAACATCGTCAGGGAATTGCCTCCGAATATGCCAGACTAGCTACCGATACAGGAGGACAAGCATTCACCGATAAGGATACTCTCCAAGGCTTTAGTAAGGTTTTAGAAAAAGTTATTTGCGGCAGTCGTACCAAAGCAGATACCGCCAAACTTCAGCTTGGAACAGTATACGTTCAAGACTGTATCTCAGGAAAAGTCAGCAACTTATACACTCTAGATCTCAACACGGGTCGGGCTACTGTAGTTGGTAATATAGCTAAAGATGTTTGCGATTTGGCTATGGTAGGTTCGCAACTATACGGACTAAACCAACAACAGGGCAGCAAAACTACTCAATTAGTAAAGATCGATCGCGCTATAGGAAAAACCACAAAAGTTGGCGAGATTGGCTTTAATGTCGTCGGCTTGGCATATAATACACAGCGCGATACGCTTTACGCTTCAGCCGCCAAACAGCTAATTGCGATCGACTTGAAAACGGGCAAAGGTAAACCCGCAGTAACCGTAAGTAACAACGAGCTTAGCTGTGGAGAAGTTGCTTTCGATCGCACGGGTCGAGCTTATATTAGCTTAATCGGAGCGGACAAAAAGAAACTACTGGCAAGTTGCGATCTAGACAGCGGCAAAGTCAATATTATCGGCGATATTGGCTTTCCCGACCTTGCCAGTATGGAGTTTGTTAACAATACTCTTTACGGCGTAACGGGCAATTTTTTCAATCTCGGTAAAGACGGTCGCTTAATTCGCATCGATACTCAGACGGGTAAAGGAACTGTAATTACTAAAACCTCGCCTCTCGGACGTTGGGCGGGAATGACGGTTTACCAACCAGCATTAGTAACCAAAACAGCAGCTACTTCAAACAACATCAATCAAAAACAAATTACAGCAGAGGAAAATATGCAGCTATTAACTATCGACACCAAAAATAACTGTTACGTTATCGATCCCAACGGCATGAACGATCTACAGCTAAATGTTGCTAGCAAATATACTTTTGAGAAAGGCAACTATGAAGTACAGATTACTAGCGGTCGCTACAGTCATACCGATGAAGGAGGCGAACCCTCTGTCTTACTTTGGATCTATGGAGTTGATGGCAGCACCTTTGTCAATCGGAGTACGGGTTATGAAACGGGTGCAACCTGGACGACTTTAAACGGCTACAGCGATCGCCTGCAATTAGAAGTCAAACAGGAAGCGGTTCTATGCGGGTTATTTTTTGATGTCGGTAATCGCGAACGCAGTGGAGCGATCGAGCTTACTATTAATAGCAATCGTCAGTCCTTCAAACCCCAAAAGTTAACGGTCGATAGTCAACAGAACTGTTACGTCCTCGATGAGAAATACCTTTCTAACCTCAAACAATGGAACGACAACTTTATCGAACTAACACCTGGTAACTACCGCATTAAAATTCGCGAAGGTAACGCCAGCTACTGGTCGAACGAGAAAAAGTTCCAGTTAGAACCTTGGGCATTGCTTTGGCTTAAAGGTGGTAAATTTGTTACCAAACTGACGGGAACCGAAGTAGAGGAAACCTGGTGTTCTTTGAATGGCTTAAAAGATGAATTTATTGTAGAAGTCAAAACCAAAACTACCATATCGGGATTCTTCTTTGATACTTATAAAGAAGACAATGAAGGACAAATTATTCTAGCGGTTGAGTCTGTAGGTGCAGAAGAAATAGCCAAGTATCGCCAGCAAATAACTCAAACCGTGAGTGGCGTAAGCAACCAAGTAGGAACTGCCAGTAGAGGAACTACCAGTGCTAGAGAAGCTCAAATTGGCAGTCAAAGTAGTACGAGAACCAGTAGACAAACTACCGTAGCTACAGCAGGTAGTAGTAACTTTAGCTTCCGCTTCGATGAAGCCCAAATGGAACAAATGTGGCAGCAGATGGCAGCCAAGATCGAAACTTCAGTAACAGTCACCGACGAACAGGATGAGAAAAAAGAAGCTTACTATTGGGACAATTTAGAAAAGTGGATTCTTAAAGGCTACCAAACTCAAGCCAAAGATTTAGCGATGCAGGTGGCGCGGGTCGAGTTTATGATGAAGTCGATCGTGCAGCAGATGGAAGTAAACTTTAACCAAAATTTCCAAGCTTGGTCTGGTTACTTCGATAATCGTTTGGAAGAACTAATCGACACTAGAATGATCGATATGGTGTCAGAACAGGTTAATTTGAAAGTGAGCGATCGCTCTACTGAAATCAAAAACCAGGTAGTTCAACAGCTACAGTCTGACATCGATAAACGGGTTGAGTCGGTAGTCAACCTCAAAATAAGCGATCGCTCTACTGAAATTAAAAATCAGGTAGTTCAACAGCTTCAAGAAGATATCGATCGTCGCATCAATAACGTCGTCAATCTTAAAGTAGAAAATCAATCTCAAGAAATTAACAACCAGGTAGTTCAACAGCTTCAAGAAGATATCGATCGCCGCATCAATAACGCAGTCAATCTCAAAGTAGAAAACCAATCTCAAGAAATTAACAACCAGGTAGTTCAACAACTACAGTCAGATATCGATAAGCGAATTGACTCGGTGGTCAATCTTAAAGTTACCGACCAAACCCCAAATATTAAAAACTTGGTTATTCAACAACTACAGTCAGATGTAGACAAACGCATTGACTCGGTAGTTAACCTAAAACTCGCCGATCGAGCTTCAGAAATTACCAACTCTGTTACCAAACAGCTACAGACGGACATGGACAAGCGGATCGATTCGGCAGTAGATCTAAAATTTGAAGATCGAAGTCAGAATATTAAGAACTCAGTAGTTCAACAGATGCAAACCGACTTAGACCGTCGCATCAATACCGTAGTCGATAGCAAAACCGACAATAACGTCCAGGTAGTAGTTAATAACGTAATCAATAACGTTGACGATCGCATCGATGTCAAACTAGAAAACAAAATTCTCAACTTCCGCGATGATGTGACTTCCATCGTCAAAAACGAGCTAAACCAAAACTACACCGACTCGATTAAAACTACGGTTCTTTCTGATATTAAGAAACAGCAGTTCTTCCTCGATATGCAGACTATTAAAGCCGAGGTTAATAACTTCTACTCGCGCCTGGGACAGTTTGAAACTCAGCTATATTTACGTATCGAACAGGGAGACACTCAGCTTTACAACTGGACGCTAGAACAACTAACCGCCTTACAAGGATGTCTGAGCGATCGCCAAACTCTATCGGAAATGTTCCAGTCTTTTGCTTCTAAGCTTAAAGACGAACTGGATAACGCTCCCTGTGTTCAACCCAGTCGCTTTACTCCTATGAGTGCAAATCTACAACAAACTCAGCTAACTTCGGCAGAACCGCAGCAGCTACCTGGAAGTAACTAAGAAATTAGTAACTGGGAAAAGTATAAAGTATTTGATTTTTGTCTTTTCCCTGTTCACTTCTTAGGACTTCCGCACTTGCTCCCTATATTTTCCAAACTTAGAGGCAAGAAAGCTAAATTAACTAAACCGCTTGAGTCCTATCTTCGTATTTAACATTCCGCAGTCGAACAACTCTCTTTGACAGCAAAGTTTTTCAATAATCATTTATCTTACAAAAGTAATTATGCAGACTAAAATTTCAGCCGAACAGTTTTACGACCAGTTAGCCTCTAATTATGATGCTATACACAAAGACCCTAAAAAAGCTAACGCTCAGCACGTAACCGAAGCAGCGAAAATCTTTCAAAAATATAATAGTTCCCCACGTGGTAGCGTATTAGACTTAGGATGTGGAACGGGTTTGATAAGTGAGTTACTTCAAGGAGAACTCGAATATACGGGAATTGATGTTTCTCAAAAAATGCTCGATATCGCTGCTCAAAGAGGTTATAAAACTATCTACAAATCTATTGAAGACGCTTTACCAGAAATTCCCGACAATTCACATGATTTTGTTTTTGCACTAAGCTGTTTGTGTTTTGTAAGTGACATGAATTCGGTTCTTATGCATCTCAATCGAATTGCACGGCAAACAATTTTATTGAGTCTTGATGATGTTACGCAAGAATTTATACGAAAGGCTCCTACAAAATTTCACTACAATCACTCTCAAGTTGACATTCCCAACACCAAAGAAGATTACTTTATCAAAGGTTGGACATCTCCCACTACGGGTATTACCATCCAAACCAGAATGATTTATATAGAAAAAGCAGCTCGATAAGTAGCTAATTAAAAATTTATGTCTTTAGCTGGAATTATAAAAACTGGCTCTTTACCAGAACGCTCGATCGCAATATGCTCCAAACCATAAGCTACATGATTTCGATTTAAAAATTATTTTTAATTAAGACCTCGTAGAAAATTGGGGCATAACGATTTTTTGACTAGCTTCATTAAGAATGCTATTAAATTCTCAATGCTGCTAAACAGCACCTCCAGTGATGTCATAAAAAATATTAAATAAAATGATAGATAGTAAACAAAAAATTTTGCTACCTATCGCCCAAAAATTTTGCCAAATATTAAGCTTCGTTCTGCCAATCTTGCTCCAAATTCTTTCTGGTAACTTCAATGCCAACTTTTTCTAAGGAGGCAAACAATTTACTTGCAGCTTCAATTGCTAGTTCGCGATCGCCATTTTCGCAAGTAAGCCTAATTGTTATTTCGTTGTTGCTTAATTTGGCATTAAAGTTAATTTGACGCTGGTTCATGAATAAAATGTTAGGAACAACTCAGTTGATTAGTGAATAAAGGTCGATTCGGTTCGATTTTAATCTCTAATTTTCGACATGACCACAAATTTTCGCAGTCAGTATTTTAATGTCCAGTGTTTGAAGACTGCTTCTGTAATAGTTTGTTACTTTCCTTAATTTATCGCTCCATACTACCGTATGATTGGGATTAAGTCCTTTTTTTTTATATTTGACAAATATAAACGGAGGTTTCAATTTGTCTATCCCTCTATTAGAGTACAAACCCATATCACAAAATAACCGCGTAGCTGGATATGACGTTGGTGGCGACGACCAACCGAAAATTTACTGTGCGGAAAACGTAATGTCATTAACCGAAATGAACGAGTTAATTGACTCAGCGTATCGTCAGATGTTTTTCTATGCTTTTAGAAGCGATCGCGAAATTTTTCTCGAATCTCAATTGCGCGACGGTCAAATCACCGTTCGCGACTTTATTCGTGGATTAATGCTTTCTTCTACTTTTAGAAATAGCTTTTACGAAAAAAATAGCAACTATCGTTTCGTCGAACAGTGTATTCAACGTGCTTTAGGACGCGATCCCTATAACGAAAGAGAAAAAATTGCCTGGTCGATTAAAATCCCAACTTTAGGCTATGAAGGCTTCATCGACGCGCTTTTAGATAGCGACGAGTACATGGAAAACTTCGGTTACGACATCGTACCTTTCCAACGTCGCCGTGTATTAGCAGGTCGTCAAGAAGGAGAAAGACCTTTTAACATCAAATCTCCTCGCTATGACGAATACTATCGCGCTATTTTAGGTTTCCCTCAAATTATCTGGCAAACCGAAGTTCGTCGTTATACTCCTCAAGAGAAACAGTCCAGACCTGGAAGTCCCGCTCTATATCTAGATATGGCGCGTAGCTTACCTAACAGAGCCAATACTCCTTCTAGAGTTTCGGCGATGAACATTAGTTTGGATAAAGTTCCCTATCGCAAAAAATAATAGCCATTGTAGATTATTTAATTATTTATCTGGCTGACTAAATTAGAGAGATTGAAGATTAGCAGAGTAGTTTGGTATAAATGCTAAATTGCGTTGTTAATTTGCAATCTCTCTTGTCGTTTTAAGAAAGTCTGGATTTGTAATCTTCGTAGTCAAAATTTCTAATGACTTTAACTTCTTGCGTACCTGCTTTTTTAATGGCAATAGCTGGATGTTGCAAGCCGTTAAACATGGTAGTTTTGACCATAGTATATTGAGCCATATCGGTAAAAATCAGGCGATCGCCAATCGCAAGAGGTTTATCGAAAGAATAATCGCCAATTACGTCTCCTGCCAAACAAGTCGTTCCGCCTAACCTGTAAGTAAAGGCTTTTTTACCAGGGAGTGCAGAACCAATAATATGCGGACGGTAAGGCATTTCCAGGACATCGGGCATGTGAGCGGTTGCCGAGGTATCTAAGATAGCTATATTAGTTTCGTTGCTGAAAACATCGAGTACTGTAGCAATTAAAAAACCAGAATTGAAAACTACAGCAGCACCTGGCTCTAAATATACATCGAGATCGTATTTATTTTTAAAGTCAACAATTAAATCGCAAAGCAGCGACACATTGTAATTGGGAGCGGTGATATAATGTCCTCCACCAAAATTCACCCATTTTAATAGTTTTAAAAACGGGGAAAATTTTTGTTCAAAAATTTCCAGGGTTCTGCTCAACACATCCGAGTTTTGTTCGCAAAGAGAATGAAAGTGAAAGCCCGACAACCCCTCAAGATCTTCTTCCTGTATATGTTCCAATGGAGTTCCAAGTCTCGAACCTTTTCTAGCGGGATTATAGATTTCGATCTCAACTTCCGAATAGCCATGATTGACTCTCAGCCCACAGCTAATTTGCTTTCGAGAATTTTGGACTGTAGGGCGAAATTTTTTCCATTGTTCGACCGAATTAAAAATAATGCAGTCTGCTAGCTCGACAAGCTGCTCGAATTCACTAGTTTTATATGCAGGACTGTAAACGTGTAGCTCTTTGCCAATTTCTTCTCTGCCCAATCTAGCTTCATAAAGCGAACTGGCGGCAGTTCCTGCTAAATATCGTTTCACCATAGGAAAAGTACTCCAGGTGGCAAAACTTTTTAAAGCCAAAAAGATCTTACACTCCGTGTAGTTTTGTATCGATTGAAGCAGCTCTAAGTTTTTGAGCAGAAGATCTTCGTCAATTATGTAACAAGGTGAGGGTAAATGCTCTATATCAAATTTTAGTGTCAAATTCTACTCCTACTTTTTCAGTCCAGGGAAGTCCAAACTCGTTCATAAAATTAAGAAACGGCATGGGGTCTAACTGCTCGCAGTTAAACACTCCAGGTATTCTCCATTTATTTTGTAACATCAAAGCTGCTCCAATGACAGGGGGAACGCCCGCTGTATAGGCAACTCCCTGAGATTCTACTTCTCGATAACAGTCTTGATGATCGCAAATTTGGTATACATAAAGGGTTTTGGGCTTACCATCTTTTTTTCCCTGCATAATGCAGCCAATATTAGTTTTACCCTGAGTTTTGTCTCCCAGTGTTGAAGGTTCTGGAAGTAAAGCCTTGAGAAATTGCAGGGGAACAATTTTTTGTCCTTGAAACTCTATTGGTTCGATACTCGTTAGCCCCACATTGCGGAGGACATTTAAATGTTGAATATAGCTGTCGCTAAAAGTCATCCAGAACCGAGCCTGTTGAATTTTGGGAATATGCTTGGTAATAGTCTCCAGTTCTTCGTGATAGATTAGATAAATATCTTTATTCCCAACCTGCGGAAAGGCAAAATTGCGTTTTATAGATAGCGAGGGGATTTCTACCCATTCGCCATCTCGATAGTAGACTCCAGGCTGGTCTAATTCTCGAATATTGATTTCTGGATTGAAGTTGGTTGCAAAGGGCAGACCATGATCCCCCGCATTACAATCTAAAATATCTAAATATTCAATTTCATCAAAATGATGCTCGCTAGCGTACTTAACAAAAACGTTGGTAACTCCAGGATCGAAACCGCAACCTAGCAACGCCATTATATTTTTCTGCTTGAATCGCTCGTGGTATTCCCATTGCTCTTGATAAGAAAAGCCTTTAGCATCGTATGCTTCATAGCAAGCTGTATCTACATAATCGACACCAGTTTCGAGGCAGGCATCCATCATGGCGAGATCCTGATAGGGTAGTGCTACATTGATTAGAATATCTGGCTTAAATTTATTAATTAAGGCAACTACTTGCTCTGTTTTATCCGCATCGACTTCAGCCGTTACGATTTTTCTATTAAGACGAGCGGCGATCGCGTCACACTTGGCTTTGGTTCTGCTGGCGAGACAAATTTCTGGAAAAACTTCGGGAAGTTGAGCGAGCTTACGAACTACAACATTACCAACTGCCCCAGCACCAATAACTAAAACTCTTCCTACCATTAGCTCACATAATCGATAAATCTAGATCGAACATAACATAATTAAACGTGAATTCGATGAGAAGAACATTGGCTAGTTTGGCTTTAAGGAACGGGGAACGGGGAATAGGAAACGGAGAATAGCCTATTATTTCATTCCTATCGTTCGAGAATGAAATCTATCGAACTGACGTTAATTAAAATTTGTTACCCAAAAAAAATTTAGCTTTGAGAAGCATACATCAGATTGGAAAGCTTATAAAGCAGTCTGGCACCGACATTGCCATCCCAATCGCTAGCTTCTCCTGGTGCTACCTCACAAAGATCGAAGCCGATAATAGTTTTTTTAGCTTTAACCAACATTTGAATTAAATAGATCGCCTGATTGAAATCTAATCCTCCAGGTACTGGAGTACCAGTATGGGGACAAAACTGAGGGTTCAGACCGTCAATATCGAAACTAACATATACTTTTTGGGGAATAGCTTTAATAATTTCCTTGACCTGAATTGCCCAGGAAACCCCTTCGTAAGTTTTATTTTTTAGTTGCCAATCATCAAACATTACAACTCTCGGATCGCTATTAGCTAGCGCGATTTCCGCTTCACAGATATCGCGCACTCCTACCTGTACCAAACTGGCAATCTCATCCAATTTTAGGACGTTGTACATAATAGAAGCATGAGAAAAAGTAAAACCCTCATAGGCAACGCGCAAGTCGGCATGAGCATCGATTTGTAAAATACCAAATTCGCCATGCTTTTCTGCCAACGCTTTAATAAATCCTAAAGGAACGCTATGATCGCCTCCTACCAGTCCGACTAATTTATTTTTTGTCAGTAACATTTGAGACTGCTGGTAAACCCATTCATTCAATTCTGAGGATGCCCGATCGACCCGATCTAATTTTTGTCGAATAGCTTTATCTTCGGGATTTTTTCCCGCTTCTAAATGGTCGATAATGTCTTTGGCTATGAAGCGCATTTGTTGATTTTTGCGAGAGATCTGGGGAGCGATCGCCAATGTACCGTGTCCAATTGCCCAAGCATTAGGAACATCAAAATCGTACCAATCGAGTTGGGTTGAAGCATCGATAATAGCTTGAGGTGCTTTAGAAGCTCCCGAACCGTATGAAGTAGTAACATCCCAAGGTACGGGAAGCAAGACAATTTTGGCTTCTTCCCAACTGTAAGGAAAGCCGAAAAAATTACCGTTGGGTTTACTGACGGTATTGGGATCGAATGCTGGTGTTTTCATTTGGGTAATGGGTAATAGGTAATGGGTTTATTCAACTAGAATTTGCTGTAAGTACAAGAAAGATTGGTATATCCTCAATTTTTGCTTCTGTTTCTTAAGACTTTTAAGAGTTTGGTAAATTCTGCTGGTAGAGGTGCGATTGCCTCAATTAACTTTCCCGATACTGGATGAGTTAAACTAAGTTTGCGGGCATGGAGAGCCTGACCAGATAAGTTAACCTTAATACTGCGACCCGAACTATATAAAGGATCGCCAACAATGGGATGCCCCGCATGGCTACAATGAACCCGAATTTGATGGGTACGTCCCGTTTCTAAAACAAACTGCATTAAAGTATAGTTGCCGAATCGTTCGATAATCTTCCAGTGGGTTGTAGCCGTTCTACCGCCTCTATTTAAAGGCACAACAGCCATTTTTTTTCGATCTACAGGATGACGACCGACAGGAAAGTCAATTTCTCCTGTTACAGCAGCAAAGACACCGTATACTATGCCCCAATACTCCCTTCTGGCGGTTTTAGCCTGAATCTGCCTTTGTAAATCTTGATGGGCGCGATCGCTTTTAGCCACGACTATTGCCCCCGTAGTGTCTTTATCTAACCTGTGAACAATGCCAGGTCGTTCTACACCTCCAATTCCTGCCAGGCGATCGCATCGCGCCAGTAGGGCATGAACTAAAGTGCCTGTAGAATGACCGGGTGCGGGATGTACTACCATGCCTGCTGGCTTATTAACAATAATTAGCTCGTCGTCTTCGTAGAGAATATCGAGAGGGATAGCCTCTGGGGTCAAGTCTAGCTGTTGCAGTGGTGGAATATTTATTTTCAGGCGATCGCCCGTTGCTAACTTAGTTTTTTTGCTGGTGCAGATTTCATCGTTAAGGCTTATTTTTCCTTCCTCAATTAGCTTTTGCAAACGCGAGCGAGAAAGATCTGGCAAATTTTGCGACAGCCAGCGATCGAGGCGATCGCCATTATTTACTACTTGTAGATTAATTTCTTGAATGATATCTAAGTGTGTTAAACCCTACTGTTTTTATTCTAAAGAAAATGGGTAAGGTAAAAATCAAGACCGCTCTCGAACTCAATTATTAATAGCAAGATAAAAGTTTACAATAAAATTGCAGTTGAGATTCCCAGCGAGAACGAATCTACCTTCAAAGCAACAAAACATCAATCTGTAAAAATTCTTATGACCAGTACTACCAAATCTATGTATACCGATAGTCAAGTTGCTGCTTGGTTACGGGGTTTGTATACAGTAGCTTGGGCTGACGGAAATTACGATCCAGAAGAAGAAGAATTAATTGCCCAACTAACTAAAGATTTAGCCGAACTCGACGAAATTGAGGGACTCAAGCCCATTAAACCAGAAGAATTGGCTACTGCTTTGGGTAAAGATCCCGATACCGCCGAAAATTTTTTAAGAACCGCCGTACTGGTAGCAGTTGCCGACGGGGTATATTCTAAACCTGAATACGAACTGCTTCATGAATTTTGTGAAGCTTTAGAAATTGAAGTAGAGGCTCTCAAATCTCTAGAACAAACTCTCTACCAACCAGAAACTGAAACTGAAACAAGCTCTGCTGCATCACCTCTATCACCACCTCGCAAACGTAAATCCAGTCACCCCGATCTATTGCACCCCGTCAAAGACTGGCTAGACGATATGGAAGTTAAAGATCCTCGCTTAGCTCGCTTTGTGTGCAAAGTTATTCCCCCTCAATGTCCTTTTGAACGAGATATCAATCTGTTTGGACGCACTATCGCTCATATTCCCGCTCTGTGCAAACTTAATCCCCTGTACGAACAGTTTACGACCCTGCGCTTTCGTTCTCTATCTTATTTAGCCGATGAATGTGATGAAGACATTAGCGAATATATTAAGTAAGACCGTTAAAAATTTATAACTTTAACGGGGATCTTAAACTCAAATAGCGAATATAGTCGTTCCAACTAATTTCTTCACACTCTAAGTTATCATTTCGGGGGACTAGGGGCTGGGGCTTAGGGATTGGGAAACTAAAAACAGCATCTTTGTACCAATGGTTTTTATTTAGAATGACTATAGCTTCCCGATAATTAAAACTATGACAACTACTACCGTAAAGGCTTCTTCACCCCAGTCATTTGAAGAACGGTTGGATGAATCTAAACTTACTCGCGTAATGTGGCTACTCTGGGCGCTTTCTGCTGGATTGATTGCCTTAGACGGATTTGACTTTTTTATTATTGGCGTAGCAATTCCCTTTTTAGAGCGAGATTTTAGTTTGAGTTCTACTCAAATTGGTACAGTGGCGGTGGCGGCAGTAGCAGGCTCTTTATTTGGTTCTCTTACCTTGGGTCCGATAACCGATAAAGTAGGACGACAGCTTATGTTGCTGGTAGACGTACTGCTGTTTGTCGTTGCTACTGCGGGAACTGCTTTAGCCTGGAATGCAACTTCGCTGATTTTCTTTCGTTTTTTGGTTGGGGTTGGCATTGGTGCGGACTATCCCATCAGCGTTTCTTACATTACCGAGAATGTACCTTCAAGGTTGCGAGGACGAATGGTAATTGGAGCCTTTACCTTTCAGGCAGTTGGCGCACTTCTCGGTGCTTTGACGGGATTGACGGTAATACATATTTTTCAAAGCTGGTATCCCGACTCGACACAGTTAGCAATTCAGTATGCCTGGCGGTGGATGCTCGGAGTTGGGTTATTACTGGCGATCGCAGTGGGAATACTGCGGCTGAGTTTTTTGTTAGAGAGTCCCCGTTACTACATCAGCAGAGGAGAATACGACGAAGCTTCTGAAGCGGCATCGACCTTATTGGGAGAACCGATAACTATTACACCCGAAACCGATCCTCCCAGTCGCGAACCCAGTCTTAAATATGGTTCGCTGTTTTCGCCTGAGTATCGTCGTAACACTTTGTTTGCTTCTGTTCCCTGGTTTTTACAGGATATTGCTACCTACGGCATTGGCATTTTTACCCCTGCAATCATTGGGACTTTGGCATTTTCAGCCAAAGATAGCTTTCTGTCAAAAGAGATGGCGGCAGCAAGAGGTTCGGCATTTGTCGATCTGTTTCTGATCGTCGGATTTGTACTGGCAGTTTTATTGGTCGAACGAGCGGGACGTATTCGACTGCAAATTGCTGGCTTTATCGGTATGGCTGTTGGCTTGGCAATCCTGGCTACTTCCAATCTATTTCCTGCCAGCACTAATATTAATATCGCTCTGGTGTTTCTGGGATTTTTTGTATTTAATCTAATGATGAATGCAGGACCAAACTCGACTACATTTCTGTTATCGGGTGAAGTTTTTCCGACTTCAATTCGTGCCAGTGGGGCAGGTTTGGCGGCAGCAATTGCTAAAGCTGGGGCGGTATTTGGCACCTTTGTTTTACCCATTCTCGATGCAACTATTGGTACTCCAATTCTGTTAATTCTGCTATCGATTGTTTGCCTACTGGCTGCGGTGGTTACTTATCTATTAAGAATTGAGACAATGGGGCGATCGCTAGAAACCGTGAGTGGTGATTCACCAACGAGCAATGAGCAATGAGCAATGAACAATGTAATTAACTTGCCCTAACCAATAAACGTACTGCGATAAATTTTATGCACCAGGTTTGAAATAATCCCAAAGGCGATCGCCTGAATCGGCTCTAACTAAGGCTACAATTACATCGGGTAATGCTGCCAGATTGGGATAGACCAAATAACGCGGTTCCCAACGCGGATTGAATTTCTCTTTAAATCCATGTAATCCTTTGAAATTGTAAAATCGATTCAGGTGTTCGTAGAGATAATTCAAAGCTTTTTCCAAACGAGGCGAATTTTTGGTATCTCCTACACCACAATGGTTCGGACAAAACTAAGCAGCTATAGTTCCATAGTCATAAAGGTTGTAGTAATTGGGATGGGATTTAATCAAAGTTGGCTCAAGACCTAACTGGTCAATAAATAGTTCGAGTAAATGATGATTGAGCGCACGCCGTTTATAACTTGCCATTGAAAAGACAAAATCGGTATCACAATCATGTTGTTGAACAGCATCCCATTTAGCAAGATTAAGAGCAGTCAAAGAACTATTAAAATGAAAATCAAGTTTGGCGCGATCGCGAGCCTGACAATCGGCTAAACCAGTAAATTGCTTGCTGTCACGAAACAAAAACTCAATTTGAAAGCGAGCCTTATAGTAGAGATAAATAGAGTAAGCATCTAGTTTGAGGTCGGTGGAGAATAAAACTGCATAACTGCTGGAGCTTGATTCAGAAGTTCTAAGTAGATAAACCAAGCGAATTTTGCGTTTGAGACTAATTGACCAGACAACAGCAGTGTATAACTCCATATCATCTGTTAATTGAGTTACCCACTCAAAGTTGCTGTAGTCAGTCAAATCGACTTTGCCAGCATATTTACGAGGTCTACCTCGTCGAGAGTACTCACCTTGATCTGGGTAACGTAAATCGGCATCTCGACGCAATTTACCAATTGCTTCTAGTTCTAAATCTGTAACTCCGTTGACCCACTTGATTTTACTGTAAAATCCATCGGTAACTACATATTGTAGCGAGGGTGGAAGATAAGGGCGAGTTGCTGCTAGTTGTTGAAGATAGTGATTGATTCTAGTTGTTTCAGGTTGTTGACTCTTCTCTGATTTAGACTTTGTCTGAGCCTTTGATGTTGCTGGTGTTTGTCGAACACTAAGACTGTAGCTGATGTTATTGGTGACATCTACTACTGCCATTGCTGATATTTCCAGCCCTTTTTCTATTTTAGCTGCACTCCCATTGTAGAAGTAATCTAGACCATAAGTTTGTTTGCCACTCTTAGGGATAAATGAGCAGTCTACTGCCAAGATTATTTGAGAATGAGGTTCAATTGCTTGCTGAATTAATGTTTGATTGAATCTTATAAAGTTGAATGAACGCTGATACTGTCTTCGATAGGTACGCTCACAAATTTGACTGTAACGACTTAAGTTGGTGAAAGTAGCTCGTCCACAAACAATGATAAGAGTTGACAATAAGGTTATCAGAAATTTTTGTTGGGGTTTGCTAAATCACCCACTGAAACCAGTAGGCTTTGTATAATTATTTTGATGCTGTCCATTTGCGGTAATCATTCAATACTTTTACCTTATCTGATGGATAGCTTTTTTTTGTCTTCTTTCCTAAAATTGTCCGAACCATTGACACCAGACAAAGCCGATAAACCCAAATTAAAAGCCTCGTATCCCCGCTCTTTAAAGTGAAGAAACATGGAAATAAATAAAAAGTCCATCGTCGCTCTTTCTATTTCGGCACGCCGACGCATGAGATCGATAGTAATTTCATTTTTTTGATATTCGGGAACGACATTAGCAAAAGCATTAATTTTGCCCGTATCGGTTTCGACTGTAGCAATTTCCGACTCTCGTAGATAATCGCGATCGAACCAGCCCAGGGAAAATCGTTTTTCCGAACCTTCCATCATGTTTAACCATTCATCGCTAATAGTTTTTAACTCTGTTAAAAGTTCGTCACTTATTGGTGGTTGGTAAAATTTTACCTGATATCCTAACTTACTAAACTTATTAAGGGCGAGTCGGAGATTTTTACCTGCTTTACCTTGAGTAGTAAAAGTATTTAAATCGACGATCGCTTCTTCGCCAATTTTTAACGTTTTAAAACCTACAGCTTTATAGATATCTAAATAATCGGGAAGCGTTTGATAGAAAGCAGGATACCAGTCATTGCTGGCGCAAAACTCCTGATAGTCAATAACGGCATCTTTAATATTTTCGGTGGCACCAATGGGATCGCCCAGGGCGATCGCACCTTTGCCTTTAGCTACGTAAGCAATAACGGATTTTTCTGTCGAACTAAAATAATAGCTTTTATCGGGAAGCAGACAAAAACGTGCTAGCGAAGAACTTCCGTATTGTTCGACAATTTTTTGTGCCTGCTGCAATTCTTCATCAGTAGCAGTAGTACGCAATAGCACTGGTCGCAGCAACATCCAGCAAGCATAGCTAAGTGTAGAGGCACCGACAATATAAATCGAACTAATAAAAAAGCGTCCAAAACGTGTAGCAGGTTCTAAACCAGCATTATCAACAGTAAAGAAAATTGCCAGGGTTTGCACTATAGCCGCAGGTAGGTCGAATTGAGTAGTATATTGTTCTTTCATTAAGAAAAAACCTGCCGTACCATAAGCCAAAGTAAATACTAATGCGCCGATTAAAACTCTAACTCCTTGAGCGATCGACGGACGATCCGATCGCGCCGTAAACTGCTGTCGTAAGAGTAATAATAAAATTAACAAGATTGCGGCAGGAATCGTTTCTTCTACATCTAAGCCTTTTAATAGATGAGAAACAATAGAAATAGCCAATAAGATAATCGCTAATAGCCAAGCCACCCGTTTGCGACGTAGTAAGCGACTGGCAAGAGTTAGTAAAATAAATCCACTTACCGCAGCAAAAATATGACTTCCCGCTCTAACTTCAAAAGGATATATTTGTCTAATTAACTCGACTCTTTCTGGTATGCCTGGTGTAACGGCAGAAAGAAAATCGATAATGCCAACAAATCCTGTCAGGCAAGCAACAGTCCACAATCCGATTTTAGTTTTTAATTTCATTTGTAAAATGAGCGATCGCGTTTCTAATCACAATGACTATTTACAAGGCAAGTTAATCGGTTTGCGTAGAAAGGTCAAGTTACAGATTAGCCATCATTCGGGAACCCAACCAGCACTAGTTTTTATTCACGGGGGCTTGGGAAATCGCTTTAATTGGCGATCGCAATATGAATATTTTCTCGCTCGCGGTAGAGAAGTATTAGCTTATGACTTGGCAGGACACGGACAGTCTTCTGCCTATCGACGCTACTCTCTAGGAAGACACCGACGCGATTTAACCAGATTACTCAAACTATATAAAATTAAAGCTCCCGTACTGTGCTGTCACAGCTACGGCGTACCCTTGGGTTTGGAATATGCCAGAAAAAATCTCGTATCTGGTCTAGTTTTAGTAGCTGGGGGTACACACGATCTTGCTCCCTGGTGGGAAATTCCTCTAATAAAATTTTTGGCTTGGGGTGGCAGATATCTCTATCATCTCCCAGGCATACAAACATTAACCAATCGTTTATCTAGTAACCATCAAGGTGAAAAACTAGAGCGTTTTTTGGCTGAAAGTCCCGTACCGATAGAACCTCATCCTTATAAAGCTTTAGAAATTTTTTGGGGCTATAATTTTTGGCGACATCGACATGACGATTTTAAAGATCGAGTACCAGTTTTAGTAATTAGTGGCGGTAAAGATCCGATGTTTACTGCCGCTATGGGAGTGGAATTAGCGCGAAATTTTAAGTTCGCTAAACATTTACATCTATCAGATGCAGGACACTTGGCGATCGCCGAATATCCGATTAAAGTTAGTGAAGCGATCGCTGGCTTTATTGCTGCTTTAAAGACAACCAAAGATAATCTTTAAAACTGACATCTTTTGACATAAAACTATAGTTCTTAGACCAAAAGCTTGGAAATTCTTCTTTTAAAGATAAAATTTGAGTATTTTAAATTAGAGTACGATAATTATCGAGCGAAATTGATTTGTATTTTTATAGTAAACTTTGATATTTGAGCGGGACTTATCAATCTTGTCTGGTGACCATTGTTATATTGTGAACTATAGCGGACACCAGGAATATTTCCATAAAAGAAAAAATATTATGTACTAACAAAGTACTATTGCAACAAAAATCTATACGTACTTTAAGAATTATAGTGGTATATACAGGTAATTTTGGTTTAGTTGACCCATATCTCTTTTATATGTAAGGTATTTGGCGATCGCTCAAAATAAATGCCAAATTGGCAGAAATATTCTTGACTTTATAGTTAAACTAAAATTAAAAGTTGACAGTATATCAATTTTTGCCTGACAAAATACACTTAGTTTGGTCTTAATTTTTCTAAGATAACTATAAAAAAATCTGCAACTTAAACTAACTTGTTCGAAGATTAAAAAATTGAAGTTTACAAATTGTTAACAAACTATTTTAAGTAGTTTATTAGCTTTAAAATAATACAATAAATTTGTAAAACAAAGTGTTTCAGTCGGAAAAGGAGATTGAACCATGATTCTTGATGCTGGTGATTTAATTAAAGTAGATCTTTCCGATTACATAAGTGACGATCTCTTAAAAAACTATTCAAAAGGCGGTAAAAAAGGCAGCAAAAATTATAGCTTTAAAAAAAGTGGTAAAAAATATAGCTACAGTTCTAGCACTAGCTATAGTTCCGATGGTTATAGCTACAGCTCTAGTTATCTTAAAGGCAGTAACGGCAATGACTATCTCAAAAGCGGCAACGGCAATGACAAACTCTATGGCGGCAATGGTAATGACAAACTTTATAGTGGCAACGGCAATGACAAGCTCTATGGTGACAAAGGTAACGACTACTTAGTAGGAGGCAAAGGTAATGATAAGCTATATGGTGGTAGTGGAAACGATAAGCTCTACGGTGGTAAAGGTAACGATTCTTTAACAGGTGGTAAAGGGTCTGATACTTTTGTTTTTCACAATAAGTATGAAAAAACTGATGTCATTAAAGATTTCCATAAGTACGAAGGAGATGTTATTGAAATCAACAAAAGTGGTTTTGGAGCTTCTTCCATCGATGATTTTTACTATAACGATCTTAATGGTGCTTTATCGTTTGACGGAACCAAATTCGCTATCTTAGAAGGGACACCTAATTTTTCTGTTGAAGATAATATTCGTTTAGTTTAGAAATTTGCTTTTGTTTTACCTGAAAATAGATTTTCTAGCTAAAATACATAATAATTTTTGTTTTTTCAGCCCCATAAATCTGCTAGTGGGGCTATTTTAATTTTTTACTTGAGTCAAACTATACTTATTACCAAATGCTTGATATATAGCGGTCGTTATACATTAAATAAAAGTCGATTAGGCGATCGCAAATTTTAGCGTTTTGTCAAAGTTAAGTTATTAATAAATTGTTAACTTTTTTAAATTAAAACCTATAGCTAATAAAACGCAAAATCTTTGTACCAAAGCTTTACCGCAAATTAAATTAAAATATTTAAAGCTCAAAAAGTTTTACAAAAATAAGCTCATTTTAAATATTTATTATGCATAAATATAATAGAATAATTTTGTATAACAAAATAATTCAGTCGCAATAGGAGATCGAATCATGGTGACAGATTCTAGCAGCAGTTTTAGTATTAGCACAGACTCAACCAAACTCTCTAGTGATGATTTTAATAGTTTGGTAAAAGACAGCAGCAATAGTTACGTAGAAGTAGAAGGTGACGGAGATGGTTTGCTAACAGGTGGTAATGGTAATGACCAACTTTATAGCGACAAAGGCAATGATTATTTGGCTGCTGATAAGGGTAACGACTATTTAGAAGCTGGTAACGGAAATGATACCCTTTATGGAGGTGAAGGTAACGACACCATGTATGGCGGTGGAGGTAATGACCAGCTTTACGGTGGTGGTGGTAACGACCGACTTTATGGCAATAAAGGGAATGATTACCTAACGGGTGGTAATGGTGCTGATACTTTTGCTTTCAACAATAAGCAAGAAGGAATAGATGTTATTAAAGATTTTGATGGGCAACAGGGAGATGTTATCGAGATCGATAAACAGGGATTTGGAGCTTCTTCCACTGACGACTTTCAATATGATTCTCAAAGTGGAGCCTTATCGTTTAAAAATGCTCAATTTGTCATCTTAGAAAATCCTGCCAATTTTTCTGTTGCAGATAATGTCACTTTAGTATAAAAATTTGACATTGCACTAATGTCAATCGCAATATTCATTTTGCATAAAGATTCAATATTGCCGTAGCTAATACTGGTTTTGTTAAAGAAGCCTTGCAAAAAAAACTTGTAGGGCTTCTTAAAAATAAAGTTTATTAATCCCCAAGCTTATAAAGTTTAGGGATTAAACTTTTCAGACAATCTCTTAATACAAATAACTAGTAATATTTTTGTCAGAAACTATTTTACTTAATCTTCGATCTCGGATTTTTATTACTTTTACTAACTAGGGTACCAAATTACTTTAATAATGAAAGAAAAATGTACGTAAAACGAGCTTAAAAAAACTTTAATCATCAAATGAGTTACGTAGGAAAAGCAACCAAAACAATAATTTGCTGAGTAGTTTACCGCGTCATCTTATCCGACGATCGCATTTCTAAGAATCAGCTTGACTACTCATAACCTGACGATATTTAGACAACCAAGTTTGACCGAGGGATCTTAGTTTGGCTCTTTCGTGTGGTTCGATACCTAGAGGATCGAAACGATAGCGATAATGGAGTCTTACTAGCGATCGCAAGTCGGCGAGTAAATCTGCTGACGGTAGTTTGTTTTCCAATCTATTAAGCCAGTCTTGAAAAGTTTCGGAGCGATCGCGAATAAACCCCAGTTCGTTTAAGGCTTGTTCTACTAAATATATTTCCGAATCTTCTCCTATAAAAGAGTTTTTGTCTTTACCTCTAGTAATGTCGATTCTCTTTCTGTTATTTAGATCCTGGCTTTTCAACCAACGCCACAGAAGTAAGCCTAGAGGCAAAATTAACCACCACCAATAACGAGCCAAACCCCCTTCGGCAATCTCGCGCAAGATATCGAAGTATTTAAACTTAATAAACGAAAGCAGATCGAAAAACCACTGCCAATTGCGCTTGGCTCTCTCCTCAATACCAATCCACGAACTAGGAGTAGTATCTAGTGCTTGCCAGGTGCCGTTTACATATACTTGCGTCCAGGCATGAGCGTTGCGCTCTCGCACGATATACTGGTTTTCCAGCCGACTGAATTCATGAACCGAATAGCCAACTGTATAGCGAGTAGGAATACCCACAGCGCGTAACAAAAGTGTGGTAGCGGTGGCGAAATATTCACAGTGTCCCGAACGATTGTCTAGCAAAAACGTCGCCAGAGGTGTCGAGTTATTACCTTGTTGTGTCAATTCGAGAGAATAATTAAATTCTTGCTGGAAAAAGCTTTCTACGCGCCGTAAAATTTCTTCTGGCGATCGCTCTGTTAAATCCAAACTAGATACTATTTTAGCGATCGCAGGTTGTTCGGCAGCAGGAATTTGTAAATCGGCTGGGGTAGGAGGGCTACCGAGAGAAAAATCATTTTTATACTTAGCTAAATAGGAAATAAAACCAGGTTCGCCCTTTATTTTTACCGTACCGTATTGATTGCGCTCCATAGTATCTATTAACAGGCGGTTAACCTCTACAGTGCCATCGGGTAAGTTTAACAATTCGGATTTTTTACCCAAATAGCCAGCAATATTAACCGTCGAGTTACCTGCATTGCTTTCTGTCTCTTTTAGTTGCCAACTAAGTCCCTCAGAGTCTGGCTTGACGTGAGTAAAATCAGTACTATCGGCAATCCATCTAGGCGAGCGATACCGATCGTAAACCGCTTCGGTTAAAAGCTCTGGCGCAAGCTCTCCAGAGGCGGGTTTGACTCTCAAAACAATGCGGTTAGAAAGCTTGAGCGAACCAATATCGCCAATAGCTGTAGTTCTCTGCCAGGGATCGATATGAGAGCGATGATAAAAGCTACTAAATAAACGGTAGGTACTGCGTTTTAAACTTACCTGAAGCTGCTGCATCCCTGCATGACCGACAATTCCCAAACTAGCAGTTATAAAAACCAGGCAAATCCAGAGAGCGGGGGAAAATCTGGGAGAGCGCAAAAACCAGAAAGCTAAAGTTGTTAGCAGCAACATTCCTAAATAAAAAGTCATGTCTCTAACGTTGGCAGCACTAGCCGACACCAAACAGATAGCATAGTAGGGATAAGTCAAATTAAGTACTGTTGCCTGTTGCTTGACTGACTGTGGTTTCTCTTGCATTAACAACAGCGCATTAACATCAATGCCGTTGCTGGTAGAATATGCCTGCGCTGCCAATAGTGGAAAGCAAATTATTGGCAACCACTGAAAAAAGATAAAAATTAGCTGGAGCGATCGCTCAGAAACAAATAGATAAATCAGCACTCCTACTAGCAATACCGTACACAAATGAGAAGTCTGTCTAAAATCTTTTGTTGTTAAATCCCATCGCCAACGAACCCATCGCGAACCTTCGTAAACCAGCACCATTGGCAAAGCCGCAAGCCACCATCCCGTCTGCCAACCCCAAAATAAGATGGCAGCACCCAGAAGCATTGGCGGCGTATTTAAGTTTTTATTAATCAATTTTGTCTCAAATTAGTTTTAGGTATCTATTTCTTAAACTTCCCAATTTGAGTTACAAACCTTTAAAAATAGCAAGCAGTTTGGGGAATAGGGAACAGAGAACAGGAAAGTAGAAAGAATGCCCTGACTCTCCAAATCCCTAATTTCCCAAGTTCCCAAATCTCCCCTACAGGGAACTACGGAAAATAATTACCGTACTAGTAGAATCTCTAGCGATCGCCTTGGGAATATTTCCTTTAACTGCATGTTGCAATAGCCCTTCGTTACTCGCACCTAAGATAATCAAATCGTAGTTTGCTGCTTGATTAAGTTTAATAATGGCTTCTGAAACCGAATGAGAGCGAATTACTAAAGGACGAATTTTTAAACCTATTTTACTTTGAAGACGATCGCCAATCTGCTGAATATTTTTCCCATTTGGCTTGACTTTATCGGGAAAAAAAACTTGACATAGTTCGATAGTTAGGGTTTTAGGATTGGGATACAAATTTGCCAACCCAGGAAGTAGAGCAGTCGCTTTCTGGATATTTTTACCTCCTGCGGTGGGCAACAGCCATTTTGGACGCTCATTAAAATGTAGGGGAAAATGACTGTCGGCATCACCTAACTTGACTAACAGCAAATCGCAAGCTGCCTGTGAGATTAAAGAATCGGTAACGCTACCGAAAACCTGTTCGGGATTGGCGGTTTTGCCTTTGAAACCCATGAGTAGTAAATCGATGTGTTCTTTAGCAACAGTTTCTAAAACCGCTTCGACAATGTCGTTAGCCAGACAAACTTTAGTATGTACGGGAATTTTTTCTTTGCGTCCCCAGCGTTCCATCTGACGCATCAGTTTGCGACTAGAACCAGTATTTACTTTTGCTTGAGCGGGATGAATATATCTGGGAACGGGAACGATATGCAGGCATTCAATTTCGTATTTACGCTCTTTGGCGATCGCTAAAGCTAGCTTCATCAACCCCGAAACATTTTCTAAATTTGCCAGAGGTAATAAAATTCGTCCCTTACCCGTAGCAGGCGAGCGAGTTCGATAGACAACATAGGCAGGTTCCGATTTAATCGTAACGCGGCGATCGCGATTTAGCTGTTGTGCCTCGGCTTTGATAATATCGCTGCGGGTAATAATTCCTAACAGTTTATTGCCTTCGGTTACAGGTAAGCGCGATAGTTGATAGCGATTGAGTAAAAAGAGTACGTCGGCGATCGAAGTAGTTGGATTGACTACAATCGGACAGGGTGTCATAATATCCCGCAGCAGCATACTTCCCGATTTTTGACTATCTTTGGGAATATCCGACTGAGTAACGATACCGACTAAGCGATCGCCTTCTACGACAGGAAAACCGCGATGATGCGATCGCGACATGGCTTTAATTAATTCTGAGAGAGTTAGATTGCTCGATAGGGTTTGTACCTTAGACTCCATCACATCGTCAGCAGTCAGTTCGCTTAAAAAATCGTGATGGGGATGTTCTTCCGTTATTTCAATACCGCTAGCTCCTAACAGATGTTCGTACAAAGAACCTGCCGAGACACTCTCGGCAACGATATAAGCCGTTGCCGAAACAATCATCAACGGCAACACTAAATTAAAGTCTGCCGTCATTTCAAAAATAATCACAATTGAGGTGACGGGAACTCTAACTACTGCCGTAAAAAAAGCTCCCATCCCCGCCAAAGCAAAAGTGTAGGGAGATTCGGTACCGAGTAAGGTGACTTCAAAAGTGCCGACTATATAACCCAATGCCGAACCCAAAACTAAAGCAGGGGAAAATAAACCTCCAGGCGCACCCGAACTATATGCCACGATTGCCAAAAAAAACTGCGCCACAAATACCAGTGCTGTTAACTGCCAGCTTAACTCGCCAGCAATTAAAAACTCGCGCAAACCAGCATTATCCATAAAAAATGGCGGCAAAAAAGCAACCACTATCCCCGAAATCAATCCTGCCAAGCCAATTTTTAGCGGTCTGGGTATAGCTAAATTGCGATTGAACTTCATGCCTCGTATGATGCAGCGATTGAAAATGCCACCTAAAATACCAGCTAGAAACCCCAGGAGTAAATAAAAAGGAATTTCAGCAGGAGTAAAGCTTCCGCGACGGGTAGCATCTAATAAAGCCGTAGGTAAATTAAGATCGGTGGTATTAAAAAATCGTGAAATGACCGCACCAGTAAAAGAAGCTGCGATCGCTGTTTCTAAAGTTAAGCCAGAAATATCTCGCATCAACTCTTCGATAACGAACAGCACCCCCGCAATAGGAGTATTAAACCCTGCTGCCAAA
>NZ_JRFE01000010.1 GCF_000756305.1 Myxosarcina sp. GI1 | reverse complement strand
AAGTAGCTGCCGTTTGAACTCGCCATCCTCCCAACCAGCCAATTCCCTGTTTGAGTAGTAAAGCTGCCATAGCAGAAAATAAACCAATAAGACAGGCTTCCACTAAGGCATAACGGGTATCGGTAATACTGCTTGCCAACCATTTAGATTTTCGCCAGTTAGAAAGCAGATTATTCATTATTTTGGGCGGTAATTAGTTCCCACAAGACAAGCGATTTTTTTAAATCTTACAATAGTAAATATAACGGTTTTGAGTGCGCGTAGTTCCGAGGTTTCCACTCTTTCAGAGAAGGCTACTCTTCGAGAAGGCTTCGCCAACGCCAACGGAACGCTGACCGCGTAGTAATTTTACATCCGTAAAGTACAAATCCACTGGAGACTTGCCAAAACATTCACCAATGAACAATGAACAGCAAACAGTGAACAATAAGAGTTTAGCTGCGAGAGTGTTAATTGCTTATTGCTTATTGATAAGTAATGAAAGTCTTATTACAAATTCGTAACGCTATACTCGCTCGATTTGTTTCTACCCAACTACTCAACCAAGAGGTGCTATTTGTCAGACACAAAAACTCGGCACAATACCGAACTCGATAACACAATTTTTAGTCTCGAAGAAATTACCGCCGAAATTAACTATCGCAAAGCGCAAAAAAGTCTGCGAAATTTAATCGATAATATCGATCTCACTACTGAGGAGCGATCGGGATTGGATCGGGAAATAGAGCGTTTGAGCCAGATGTTAGATAAGCTCGAACATTCTGTGGTGCAAATTGCCGCTTTTGGCATGGTAGGCAGGGGTAAATCTTCGGTACTCAATGCGCTGGTAGGAGAAGATGTTTTTCCGACGGGAGCATTGCATGGGGTGACTCGCGATGTAGGTACTGCTAACTGGCAACTACAGCCAGAACCAATTGCCAATAGTACGGAAAATCTTCAGCGGCTGACTATACCAACTGCGGGAGGACAAATTCAGCTACTCGATACTCCTGGTATCGACGAAGTTAACGGCAAAACGCGAGAAGCCCTGGCTTGTAATTTGGCACGACAAGTAGATTTAATTCTATTTACCATTTCAGGAGATATTACTCAGGTAGAATATCGCGCCCTCTCTAAGTTAAGAGAAGCGGGCAAGCCAATGCTGCTGGTGTTTAATAAAATCGACCAGTACCCCGAAGCAGATCGGCTGGCTATCTACAACAAAATTAAAGAAGAACGAGTTAAAGAATTAATCTCTCCCGAAGAAATTGTCATGGTTGCCGCTTCTCCTGTAGAAGTAAAAGGAGTCAAAGACAAACATGGCAAGCTTAAAGTAACACGCGATCGAGGGCTACCACAGGTAGAGCAATTAAAGTTAAAAATTTTAGAACTGTTGCAGCAAGAGGGTAAATCTTTGGTGGCTCTCAATAGTATGCTGTTTGCCGATGAGGTTAACGAACGCTTGTTGCAGCGCAAACTAGAACTGCGCGATCGCGCCGCTAACGATTTGATTAACAAGGGCATGATGCTCAAAGCAATGGCGGTAGCATTAAATCCCGTAACGGCGATCGATTTATTTGCAGGTGCCATTATGGATGTCGCACTAATTTTGGCTCTCTCTCGCCTCTATGGGATCGAAATGACTCAAGCAGGAGCGGTCAAATTGTTAAAAAACATCGCCCTGAGTATGGGAGGAATTAGCCTGAGTGAACTATTAACTACCTTTGGTTTGAGTTCTTTAAAAGGTATTTTGGGTGTTTCAGTTCCCCTTACGGGAGGAATTGCTCTAGCTCCCTATCTTTCTGTAGCGATCGCCCAAGGAGGAGTTGCAGGAGTATCTTCTTATGCGATCGGTCAAATTACCAAAACTTATTTAGCCAACGGTGCATCTTGGGGAGAACAAAGTCCGAAAACCGTAGTTAAAACTATTCTCGACTCTTTAGACGAGCGATCGATCCTCAATCGGATTAAATCGGAACTACAAGATAAGTTAACCCTGTCGCAGAATAAAAAGTCCGTAGGATGGGTAAATAACAACACCAGCCAGTAAACATTTTACCGAATCGTTCTTTGCCCACCACATCAACCAATAAGCTAGAGTGTGGGCATTGGGATAATTTTTCGTCAAGTTCTAAATATTCGGTATTGCCTACTCTACCAGTTAATAATTAATTGACTACTTTTATTGTTTCAAAAAATATTAATATCTTCAACAATTAATTTAGTCATCATTTGGCGATCGACTTTATCTAAAACTGTCAAACGACTTGCTTGTTTTTCGACGATTTTTTCAAACAGATTTCTGACCAATCTCCCATTTCCAAAGCTCTTATCTCTTTCGCTATACAATTTTGTAAATTTTTCTATTAATATTTGTTTTGTTGATTCTTCCAGTTCATAATTGTAAGAATCACAAACTTTCTCAAAAATAGCTAATAATTCACTAGGTTGATAGTCTTCAAAATAAAAATATCGACTAAATCTAGATTGCAAACCTGGATTAGACCGAATAAATCTAGTCATTTCGTCACTATAGCCAGCCACAATTACCACCAAGCGATCGCGGTAATCTTCCATTCTCTTTAGTAAAGTATCGATCGCTTCTTGTCCAAAATCTTTATCAGAGTTTGCTGGTTTTAAAGTATAGGCTTCATCGATAAACAGTACTCCATCTAAAGCTGACTCCACTAATTTATCTACTATAATTGCCGTCTGTCCGATATATCCCGAAACAATACCAGAACGATCTGTTTCGATAAGATGTCCTTTTTTTAGTATTCCTAGTTCTTTATATATTTTCCCAATCAAACGAGCAACGGTAGTTTTACCAGTGCCAGGAGAACCACAAAATACGGAATGCAAAGTAACGGGAACTGTTTTCAAACCGTGTTCTTGGCGTTGTCGTTGAATATCGAGAAAACTAATTAAATTGTTTATTGTTGATTTTAGTTCGCTCAGTCCGATTAAGCTATTTAATTCTTGCAGAATATCGTCAATATTATCTTTTGTTTGTTTATTAAAAGACTTATTTTTTTCATTTTGCTTATTTATTTGCAATTGTAAAAATTCGAGTTCTTTATTAATGCGATCGCTATATAGATCTAATGCACCCCAACTATACATAACCTTTATTTCAGTTTCTCAGACAATTTTTATATAGATTTAGCATTCCCGCCAGCGAACAAAAACTAACAGCGTAGCGTTAAAGATGATGCGTTATCTGCTAGTAAAATATACTCAAAGCACTTGAAAATGGACTGTGAGACAATCGCTACCCGTTAATAATTAATTGACCCAATATAGCCCCAATCTCAAAACAACCACTCTAAATTAATCCCAAAGCGAGTGTCTTCATCTTCTGGGGAATTTTGCAGTTCTAGTTCGCTCGATAAACGTAATTTAGAAGTTACTGCGTAACCAGCAGAAACAGAAGTTATACCTACCTCCTCATTACCACCAGGAGAAATAAAGCTTTGAGAAATAGAAATGTCTCCCGCACCAGTGCGCGATAATGCCAGCATCATCCTAACACCTAGATTCACGCCATCGGTATTAAAGTCGTTACTCTGTACGTAACGATAGCCAACTAAGGGGGCGAGATTGATATAACTACCAAGGGGAAATAAAAAATAGTGTAAGTCCGTACCTAATGCGGTGCGATCGCCATTAAAAGCGGCCTGGTAATCTGCACTAACAGTAAAACCAGTGCGATCGATGAATACATCTTCGATCCCGATGTCGATACCCACAGCATTGTCGGTAGAAGGAAAAGTAACTAAGCCCAAGCGCAGGCGAGTACGAAAGCTAGGATCGTTACGAATATCTTCTAGAACATTCGGTTCTTCCCTAAGCCATTTTTGCAAGACGGGACTTTCTCTAATAATTTTTGGTGGAATATCGAGCTTTGGAGCAACCGTTTCAGGATCTACTTGTGGTAATGCGATCGCTTTACTAACAACAATACCAACTAATCCAATTTGCCAAGCACAACCAGCTAAAAACAGCTTGAGCCACTGTGTCAATTTCAAGATTTATCCTACATTTCATCGCAGTATATCTTATCTTTAAACAGCATTAGTGCGATCGATTTATAACTCATAACTTATGTATCTTACTGCTGGACTTCGATCGCCAAAACCGATAGCATTAGCTACGAGAATTTTAGGCAAACTAAGGAGCTAGTTTGGAGAAACTGTTACAACTATCCAGAATCATCGATGCCGTCAATGAATGGATCGGTCGTATTGCTTATTGGCTAGTGTTATTAATGGTTCTTTTTGGTGTCTGGAACGTTATCGGACGCTACTTAGGTCGTTTCTTGGGAACTAACCTGACTTCTAATGCTCTAATTGAAACTCAGTGGTATTTGTTCTCAATAATCTTTTTATTAGGAGCGGCGTATGCTCTGAAATATAACGAACATGTCAGAGTAGATATTTTTTATAAAGGTTGGAGTCGTCGCCGTCAAGCTCTAGCCAATTTTTTAGGCAGTATTTTGTTACTGATTCCTTTCTCCTGCCTAATAATCTATTATTCTTGGGGCAGTATTATCAATTCTTGGAATATACAAGAAATGTCTCCCGATCCTGGTGGTTTACCCCGCTATCCGATTAAATCAGCGATTATTGTCGGTTTTTTGTTGCTAATTCTACAGGGAATTTCCGAAGCAATTAAAAATTGGGCAATTTGGCGCGACAACTCCAAAGAGGTAGAAAGCTAATGATCTATGACTGGCTGGGAATAGCTATGTTTATCGGGGCATTAATTTTATTGTCCTGTGGCTATCCCGTCGCTTTTTCATTGGGTGGAGTAGCAATTTTATTTGCTCTTATTGGCACGGCATTGGGTCAATTTAGCTTCAGTTTTTTTAATGCCATGCCCAGCCGTATTTTTGGCATTATGTCCAATTACACCCTATTAGCTATTCCCTACTTTATTTTTCTGGGATCGATGCTAGAAAAGACGGGCATCGCCGAGAAACTGCTCGAAACTATGGGCATTCTCTTTGGTAGGTTGCGTGGTGGTTTGGCTTTGGCTGTAGTTATAGTTGGGGCATTGTTGGCTGCTTCTACTGGGGTAGTGGCAGCTACTGTAGTGGCAATGGGTTTGATTTCTCTACCAATTATGCTGCGCTATGGCTATAACAAACAATTAGCTACAGGTGTAATTGTCGCTTCTGGCACTTTGGGTCAAATTATTCCCCCAAGCGTGGTTTTGGTGGTTTTGGGAGATCAGTTAGGAATTCCTGTAGGAGATTTATTTATCGGTTCGCTAATTCCTGGGTTATTGATGGCGGTAGCGTTTGCTGTGCATGTGCTAATAGTAGCCTGGCTCAAACCCGATGCCGCACCTGCTCTACCTAGGGAAGTTAGAGAAATTGGCGGTAAAGCGTTGTTAATTAGAGTCTTTCAAGTGATGCTGCCACCCTTGCTGTTAATTCTGGTAGTTTTGGGCAGTATCTTTTTTGGTATTGCGACTCCTACCGAAGCTGGTGCGGTAGGTTCTTTGGGTGCCATAATTCTAGCAGCTTTTAATCGCCAACTTAACTGGTCGGCTTTAAAAGATGTCTGCGATGCCACGATGAGAATCACCACGATGGTAATGTTTATCTTGCTCGGTTCTACGGCTTTTAGCTTGGTATTTCGAGGTATCGGTGGCGACAGATTTGTTGAAGACTTGATGCTCGATTTACCTGGAGGAACGATTAGCTTTTTGCTGGTCAATATGCTGGTTATCTTTTTCCTGGGTTTCTTTATCGACTTTTTTGAAATTGCTTTTATCGTCATTCCCATTTTTGCACCCATAGCACAACAGCTAGGAATCGATTTAGTTTGGTATGGGGTAATTATTGGGGCTAACTTGCAAACATCTTTTCTCACGCCACCGTTTGGCTTTGCTCTCTTTTATCTGCGAGGTGTCGCCCCTCCAGAAGTTTCTACAGAAGATATTTATCGCGGTGCAATACCGTTTATTTTGTTGCAGCTATTGATATTAATTTTAATTATTGCTTTTCCACAACTAGTGAGCTTTTTACCTTCTTTAACTACTAGTTAATTGAGTTTAATAGTTATCTAAACACTTTTGAATATACTTGCGATCGCTTCATATATTGAATATGTCACTTTAATTTGTAAATTTTATTTGGCTCTATAGCAATTCTAAATAAAATTAGAGAATATCTATTGCCTGTCTTGGTGCGCTTTCCTTTGCGGATGGTACATCCACAGGGTCGCGCCGCTATTGCCTTTACCGAGAATGTAGTCTCTTCGATCGAGTAGGAATGCTATAGCATAGAGTTTACTATTTAAATAAAAAAACTAGTCTGTCAATAAAAGACAGTTGCTTTTACAAAAAATATAAACAATAGACGTTTTAAATAAAGATTTTGTAAAAAGCATTTTATTTGAAAGCCAGTTTATTTGAGGTAATTTATTTTAGTGTTGAAGCACAAATATTATTATTAACTGTTATTAAATAATTTATTATGACTGTTGGAAATTTTACCGAACTAATGGGTACGGGATCTGATAGTATTAGCGGCTCAGATTTAGAAATTGTTTATGCTTTGAATGGTAATGATGTTCTCAACTCTGCAACTACATTTTTAGGAAACGGTTTACCTAATGGCAAATCGACTACTATTTTAGTCGGTGGTACTGGAAGAAATAGCTATCAAATTCGTAATAATTCAACAGCAATTATTATTGAAAATGATAATAATTCTGATAACATTTTGTGGACTACTATAGGCGGGTCGGGRTTTGGACTAGAAAAAGAAACGACTTTTTTTGCAGAAATAGAAAATCGTCACCTTTACATTAGCGATACCGASTCAGATAAATATGCTATTTTAATCGATTGGCAAAAGCCAGCTAATCGCATAGAAACTTTTGATTTTGTAGAAGGATATCTCAGCTACGAAGAATTTGTAAGTCGCTTTCGACAGTCTAAAAATTATCGGGGTAACTTTACCTGGGATGAATTGGTGGCAACGGGAGAAATAGATTTAGCAAGGCTAGGTTTGTCGTCGTATATTATTGATGACGCGATCGCAACAGTTATTCGCAAATCTGCTGAATTGGAAGGCAGTGTATTTTTAGTCGGTACCGATGAAGGCGAGTTTCTTGAGGGCAGTAGAAACAATGATAGCCTTCAGGGAGGTTTGGGTAACGATAGCTTGTATGGTTTTGGTGGTAGAGATACTTTGGAAGGCGGTTTGGATGACGATTTATACTCTATCAATGTCAAACCCAGAGGCGGCAGTGAAATTCGCGATACGGGAGGACAATTAGACGATCTTTTGATTATTGCTTTTAATACTGAAAATCAAACTTTATCTGAAAATTATTATTACGACAATTATCTAGCTCTACGGGCTGACTATACATTATATGGCGATTCAGCGATCGCGCTATCTCTACCCCAACCAGGAATTGTCGGTTTAGAAAAATCCGATAACAATTTAATTGTCGATATAGATCGCGATGGTGTGGCTCGTTCAGAAAACGATTTAACTCTGTTTGATTTTTTTGACAACTCAGGAAACTCTGGGACGGGTGCAATAGAGAGAATCAACAACATCATCGATACCCAAGATATTATCGATTTTTTCAGCACTAATCCCCAACATCCTCAAGAAAACTTTGGCGACAACACTATTTATCGCTTTTATGACGGTAATTCGGGAGTTCATTTTTATACTGCCGATATAATCGAGCGCAATCATGTTAGAGCTTACCTATCAAACTACACTTATGAAGGAGCTTCTTATGCAAGTATCGAGCCTCTGACAGGGTTAGAGCCACTAGCAATAGTACATCGCTTTTTCAATCGCGATTCGGGAACGCATTTATACACTACCGATGAAAACGAACGTAACATCGTACAGCAAACCCTAAGTAACTTTAACTATGAAGGAGAAGCTTTTTACGCCTACAACATTCCAATAGAAGGAGCAACTCCTATTTATCGTTTTTATAATCCTTCTACTGGCGCACATTTTTACACACCTTCAACCATTGAAAGGGACTATGTAACCAACGAATTATCCAACTTTCAATCAGAGGGAATTGCATATTATGCCTTACCTGTAGATTCTTCTGCTGTGGTGTAGATAATTTGGATAGAAGCGATCGCAATGGCTTCTAATTAATTGAACTAAGAATTTGACTGAATTTTCTGGCGATCGCTTTGCATAATATACTCTTTCAAAGCTTCTAAAATATTATTTGTACTTGTCGTCCAACCCACAATTCCTCCTTGAGCGCGAACCATTTCTAAGGTGGCTTGTTTGAATTTAGGAAAATAACTGGCGGTGGCATCTTCTACCAGTAAACATTCATAACCGCGATCGTTGGCTTCGCGCATGGTTGTCTGCACGCAAACTTCAGTAGTAACTCCAGTAATAATTAGGTGAGTTATACTCTGTTTTTGCAGCAAAGTTTCTAAATCGGTATTATAAAAAGCTCCTTTACCTGGTTTGAAGATTACTGTTTCATTATCGCGGGGATGTAGTTCGGGAATAATCTCGTTGCCTGGTTCGCCTAAAATTAAGATTCGTCCCATTGTACCTTTGTCGCCTATTTTTAAATTACCTTTGCCACGTCGTAGTTTGGCTGGCGGACAATCCGATAAGTCGGAACGATGTCCTTCTATCGTATAAATAATCGGTAAGTTGCGAGCGCGAAATGTATCTAATAACTGCTTTAATGCTGGTACGATCGCCCGAAGTTGACTGACATCATTACCCAAAGCTTCTCCAAAACCACCCGATTCTAAAAAATCTCGCTGCATATCGATAATTACTAACGCCATGCGATCGCGACTTGGTAGTTCGTAGTCATAAGGTTGTGCGGAGATCGAAACCATAGCTTACTTATTACCTATTACTTATTACTTCACTAAACCAGGGGATTGATAACCTTTGCCTACTAATGTCCCGCCATGCGTTGACCGATAATATTCAAGTCGGCTTCGGCAGTTAGACTTTGATAGACTAATTCTCCCTCACTGATGACAACTAGGCGATCGCTGAGTTCCATCAGTTCGTCTAAATCTTCGCTAACTAGAAGCACTGCTACACCTCTGTTTCTCGCTTCAATAATCGAGCGATGAATAAAATCAACCGCGCCAAAATCCAAACCAAAACAGGGATTTGCGGCAATTAGTAACTCTATTTTATTAGAAGATAATTCTCTGGCTAACACTGCCCGTTGAATATTGCCTCCCGAAAGATTTTCTATTGGAGTTTCGGGAGCAGGTGTACGTACTGAGAAGGTTTCAATTAGTTTTTTAGCAGCATTGCGAATGGCACTTAAAATTAAAAACCCTTTTTGTGACTGAGGATGGCGATCGAAGGTTCGCAGTGCCATATTTTCGGCTACGCTCATGTTGGGAACACAAGCATTTCGTAGTGGTTCTTCTGGCAATGAAAAAACTCGATGGCGATCCATTTCCTGGCGAGTTGCACGATAGATTTCACCATTAACTAATATTTCTCCCGACGTAGGCGATCGCTGTCCCGATAAGACTTCTACTAGTTCTTTTTGCCCGTTACCAGATATACCTGCAATACCTACAATTTCACCGCTATTAACTGTCAGATTAACCTCTTTGACTGCTGGCAGTCCGTTATCTTTATCGGCACAAACATTTTTAATTTGCAAAACGGATTTACTAGCAGGTGTTTGACTCTTTTCTATTTTGTGGAGTTCGCGTTTTTCTCCCATCATCATTTCAGCTAAGTCGGAAATTTCTAAATCTCTAACCAAACCATTTCCAGCTAGCTTACCTTTACGCAAGACGGTAATTTCATCGCAAAAAGCCATTACTTCTCGAAACTTATGACTAATTAGCAAAATACTTAACTTACCAGCAGCTACTTCTTCTTGCAACAAACCTAATACCTCATCGGCTTCTTGGGGAGTTAGTACCGAAGTAGGTTCGTCTAAAATCAAAATGCGACTCTTTAGATAAATCTGTTTGAGAATTTCTAGTTTCTGTTTTTGTCCCGCTGCTAGTTGGGCGACGGGAATATCTAAAGGCACCTGAAACGGTGCAGTTGCCATGAACTCTGTCAAACGTTCTGTTTCTAGTTTCCAGTTAATCACGTTGGTTTTGTCGAAACGGGAAAGTACGAGGTTTTCCGCTACGGTCATGGCGGGAACGGAGGTAAAGTGTTGGTAAACCATACCGATCCCGTGTTTATGGGCATCGCGAGGACTAGCAATCTGCTGCGATCGCTCGTCGATAACTACTTTGCCCTCTGTAGGCTGATAAAAACCCATCACACACTTAACCAAAGTGCTTTTACCCGCACCGTTTTCTCCTAATAAAGCGTGAACGGTTCCTGGTTTGACCGTCAGCGAAACGCGATCGAGAGCTACTAAACTGCCAAACCGCTTAGACATATTAACTACTGATAGTTCTGGCGGTAGCTTGGCAGAAATTTGGTTACTTATGGTTATGGTATCCATTAACTTACCTCGATCGCTAACTGTAATCGGATAAACTTAGATTGACAAAGTCGGGCTAACAATTAAGTATTTAAAATTACTTTTTGAGGCGATCGATGTATTAAACTTAATTGTTTAAATCACATACTCTCGATCGCCTCAATTAAAGCTTGAGAATCTGCTACCGTTCCAAATACACCACCCTGCATTTTAACCATCTTCAACGCTGCTAAATAATTATCGTAATCCGTCGCCCCCGTACAATCAGACAGCAGCAAACATTCATAACCGCGATCGTTTGCGTCTCGCATGGTGGTATGAACGCAGACATCGGTAGTAATTCCCGTCAAAATAATATTTTGAACGCCTTTGCCTTTTAAAATTAAGTCTAAATCGGTGGCATAAAATGAACCTTTTCCTGGCTTATCGATAACGGTTTCTTCTGGCAGCGGTGCAAGTTCGGGAATAATTTCCCATCCAGGTTCGCCCCGTACTAAAATTTTGCCACAGGGTCCAGGATCGCCAATCCCCGCCCCAATTTGACGACTGCGCCAGCGTTTGTTTGCTGGTAAATCTGCTAGATCGGCTCGATGTCCCTCGCGAGTGTGCATAATGTGAAAATCTTTCTCTCGCATGATTTCTAAAACTTTAGCAATTGGCGCGATCGGCGCACGGGTTAGAGATAAGTCATAGCCCATCTTATCGACATAGCCCCCAATACCGCAGAAGTCTGTCTGCATATCGATAATTAGCAACACGGTATTGTCGGGTCGCAAGTCGCCATTATAGGGATAGGGATAGGGGTCTGCTGAAATAAACATAAGTAATATGAGTTTGACGAATTGAAACAGTTGAAATTTAGAAGATTACTATAGATGAAGTTACAATAAGTCCGAGTTTTTTTGACTTCTTCTCTAAAGATTATGCAGGTTAGCGATCTAAGCAGAAAAGTCTTGTCTTATTATATTTTTTATATGTAACAATCTTCTGCAATATTATTGAGGTATGATTAAATCATTCCGTCATGTGCTTGTGTTGAGCATAATGATGGGGATGGGCGTAAGCCTATCGATGCTCGCTTCGTTTTGGGTTTATCGCTGGGAAATTTCTCAACAACAAAACCGTTTTCAACAGCGAATTGACAACTTAGCGATCGCGCTCCAACGTAGTTTGAATCGCTATACAAACGTGCTTACTTTTTTAGGCGACTATTATGCAGTAACCCAAGATCGAGTGCAGCGTCAAGAGTTTGCTAATTTTGTGGCGCGTTCTCTCGCAACCTATCCAGGAATTAAAGCTTTGGAGTGGGCACCCGTAGTCCAAAACCACCAGCGGGTTACTTACGAACGAGCGATTCGAGCCGAAGGCTATCCAACTTTTCAAATTACTGAGTTAACAGATAACTATCGCTTAATTCCAGCAAAAAATCGCCCTTACTATATTCCCGTTACCTATATCGCTCCTTTTGTCGGCAACGAAGTAGCATTAGGGTTCGACCTCAACTCCAGTAACGCTAGAGTTGCCGCCATAGAACCCTCTAGAGAAACGGGTAAGGTGCAGGCTACAGGTCGGATTCGCCTGGTACAAGAACAGCGCGACCAATATGGATTTTTGATGGTCTTGCCTCTCTATCAAACCGCTGAAGTGCCGATAGAAATAGCAGCCCGACAAACTCAGTTTGAGGGGGTGTTGCTTGGTGTTTTTCGCATTTCGGATGTCGTAGAAGAATCGCTTCAAGGTTTGAGTTATGCGGTTAACTTTACCCTTTACGATCTAGATGCACCTTCAGATAAACAATTTTTGGGTCGCTACTATGCAGACAAACGAACGGTAATGGCGACCGAGAATAGATCTTTAAGACGGGTTCGGCAACCGCAATCCCTTTGTCCGAAACCAACACACTGTACCCGTACTCTAGAGATTGGGCAACGACAATGGCTAATTGATTTTTTACCCTGGGAAAACCGTCCTTTCAGGATCGGCTACCGCACTTTAATCGTCTTGTTAACGGGATTGTTTCTGACAGGCAGTTTAGTACTGTTTTTACATAACTTGCAACGAGAGTTGAGCCGCACTAAAGCTTTGAACGACCTAAAACAGAGGTTTTTTTCTATTGCCTCCCACGAACTACGCACCCCCCTAAGCACCATTCTTTTGTCGACAGAATCACTGCAAGCCAATCATCATCAGCTTTCTGAAGTCCAAAAGCAAACCAATATTCAGCGTATTCATCGGACTGCCAGACAAATGAGCCAACAAATTACCGATCTACTTACCCTGGCACGGGCAGAGGCAGGAAAGTTAGAGTTTCATCCAGAATTGTTGGATGTCGCTATTTTTTGTCAAACGGTAATTGATGAGGTGCAAGGAGGAATTAGCCAATCGATTGTTTTCACAAGTTCCAACTCGGCTCCTAAAGCGTTTTGGGATAAGAAATTAGTGCGATCGCTCCTGAGCAACTTATTGAGCAATGCTGCCAAATATTCCCCAAAAGATACCACAATTGAGGTTATGCTAAGTAGCAATGTTTATACGGCAACATTCGAGATTCGCGATCGCGGTAAGGGCATTCCCGTCTCAGAGCTAGCCCATGTTAGAGAGGCTTTTCAACGAGGTAGTAATGTAGGAAACATTGCGGGTACGGGATTGGGGTTAACGATTGTCAAAGTCTGTGTGGATCTGCATCGAGGAGAATGGCACATCAAGAGCATAGAGGGTCGAGGTACTACAGTTATCGTAAGTTTGCCCCTAGAGTAATCGCCATCTTACGGACTACAAACTCTCTACTCTCGACTGCCAGGCACGACTATATTGAGAATGAGGGCTGCTATGCCTCCAGTAGCAATGCCAGAAGAGAAAACGCTGTTAATTAAATAGGGCGTATTTTCTAAAATTTCTGGTACGAACGAAACTCCCATACCGAGTCCTAGAGAAACAATTAAGATTAGCGTATTGCGCTGACTCAGATTTACACCATGTAGAATCTTGATACCAGATGCTACTACCGAGCTAAACATCAGCAAGGTTGCGCCTCCTAAAACGGGTTGAGGCATAGCTTGAAACAATCCCCCAACGATCGGAAATACTCCTAGCAACACCAAAATTCCCGCAATAAAATATCCCACATAGCGACTTCCCACACCCGTCAATTGAATCACCCCGTTATTTTGACTGAAAGTCGTGTTGGGAAAGGTGTTAAAACAAGCTGCAATTAAAGAATTTACTCCATCTCCTAAAATTCCACCCTTAACTCTCCTTAAATAAATTTCTCCCTCGATGGGTTCTCCCACTAACATTGAAGTTGCAGTCAAATCGCCAATGGATTCAATAGTCGTAATTACATATAAAAAAGCTAAAGGAATAAATCCAGCAAAGCCAAAGTCAAATCCGTATCGAAATGGAATTGGCACGGTGACAAAAGAAAGCTGACCTATTCCTTCAAAGTTCAACATACCTAGGGGCAATGCTACGAGATAGCCTACTACTAAGCCAATTAAAATTGCTGACATACGGAGCAAGTTACTGCCAGTACAGTTGAGAACGACAATCACGGTTAAGACCAGTAGGGAGACACCAAGGTTTTCTAGGCTGGCAAAAGTACCCGCTTCCTGTGAACCAGGACCACCTGCCATTGCTGTAACTGCAACCCGAATTAAAACCAACCCAATCAACACAACAACAATACCGCTCACTAGGGGAGTCATGACTTTTTTTAGGGGTTTAATAAACTGGCTGAGAATAATTTCAATAAACGAACCCAACAGACAGATAGTCAGTAAGTAAGCAAGAGTTTGTGTTGGCGAACGCCCCGACTCAATTGCTGCGGTGCCAACCGTTACAATTGTCCCCACAAAGGCAAAACTAGTTCCTTGAATACTTAACAGTCCCGACCCAATTGGACCGATACGATGAATTTGAATAAATGTGGCAATACCAGAGATAAACAGGGACATGCTAATTAAAAAGCTAATATCATTAGCTTCTAATCCGATACTGTTTCCGACTACAAGGGCAGGGGCGATAATATTGACAAAGGCTGCCAGCACGTGTTGTAGAGCAGCAGCAAGGGTTTCCTGTAGGGCAGGTCTAGCCTCCAATCCATAAATCATATCTGTGGGTTGAGATCCTGTCAGTGGAGATTCAGGTACGCCAGCAGTTTCAGCAGAGGTAGTTAATGGCAATGGATTTCGATCGCTCATTGGAGTTTAACTCATTTTAATTAACATTAAGATAGTGACCGCATTCGCTCTTAACTACACTCATTACAAGGCAGCGATCGGCAAATACGCTTCTTAGTTCAAAATTAAGTTTGCGCTAAAATTGCATCAAAAGTTACAATTAGTTTTGAATTTTTGTGCGCTAAAAATATAATTTATTTTTGAACTTTAAAATCTAAGTTACACAAGAGAAGTGTTAATTTTAGAGATGAAATTGTAGAGAAATCGTGCAAAATGTCATCTTTTCTTAATTTTAAAACGAGTTTTGCTAGCGTTTAATCTAAAGCTTTCAAACGATATCCCACTCCATGAACCGTTTCGATTAAATCTCTGGGTGCGCCAACTGCTTTGAGTTTAGCTCGAAGGTTTTTAATATAGCTTTTAATGGTCTTTTGTTCGGGTGCTTCTCGAACGTGCCAAACCTGTTCGATGATAGCGTTGCAGCTTAACACTCGTCTACCCGAGCTTAACAAGGCTTCTATCATGACGAATTCTTTGGGAGTTAGATGAATGGGTAAGCGCTCATAACTGACTTCATAAGTAATAGGATTTAGTTGTAATTTACCCCAAGTTAGTACGGGCATGGGTTTAGCCTGACCTCTCCGCAGTAAGGCTCGAATTTGTGCTAAGAGTTCTTGAAGATTAAACGGCTTAACCATGTAAGCATCGGCACCAGAATCAAGACCCGCAATTTTATCCAAGCTGGTATCGCGAGCGGTAAGCATCAATACGGGGATGAAATAGTTGCAAGCGCGCAGTCTTTGACAAAAACGAATACCATCTAACTTCGGCAGAGTTACATCTAATAGCACCAGGTCGTAGGAAAATAGGCTAATACGCTCCCATGCTGATTCTCCATCCCAGACCCAATCGACTGAATAATGCTGTGCTATTAGTGCTTCAGTCAGAGATTCTGACAAGTATGTATCGTCTTCTACCAGCAAAATTTGCATTACTTCAATCGTGACTTACTTTACTGATGTTAGGCACAAGCTCTATTTGTGATTAGCCTTTCGACTTCTCTCAGGGCTAACGTTGAGCATAGTCGAAACGTTAGCGGGTAGTGGTTAATGGTTACTGGTTAGCAGATATTCAACCAATAACAACTAACAACTAACAAACAACAATTTTCGATACGTACTGCGTAAGGTCAGTTACTTTAGCTTAAAGCTTACTTTGAGAAGTCAATATAATTGCGCCAACCGCCATACTGGGTAATGTCTTTACTGTTTTCGCAACAAATTGACTCACCAACTACGCCGAGAACTTCAGCACCGTCAGCGAGTCGTACTTTCCCAATACATAAGCCAGGGGGTTCTTGTAGCAGAATTGTTGCCAAGCCTGCGGGGGGAACCGCCCAAACCTCAACGGCGATCGCCCTACCGCCAGTCTCTACCCGCATCATCGCAGGATGGATATCGTTAATGGAAAACAGACGATAAATTGGTTTTGTTTTTGCTTCTTTGACGAAGGTGGCATTGACATCAAGAAGATTTTTATTATCTTTAAAACCTCGCATCAAGCCCCCATTTACCGCTAAATTTAGAGTTTTATCCATAACAATTAGGTAAACAAAAATATTTTTAGATCGACCAATTACATTTGGAGTTGTCTTACCTGCTCTGCCTCCTCTGCTTCACTTCGTTCAAACTAGAGTTTTTAAATAGTTTCGCCAACCGCCGTATTGAGTAATTTCTTTACCGCGATCGCAGCAAATCGACTCGCCGACAACGCCGAGAACCTCAGCACCGTCAGCGAGTCKTACTTTMCCAATACAYAAGCCAGGGGGTTCTTGTAGCAGAATTKTTGCCAARCCTGCGGGRGGAACAGCCCAAACCTCAACGGCGATCGCCTCTCCCCCAGTTGTTACCCGCATCATCGCTGGATGGATATCATCGAGCGAAAATAACCGATAGGTTGGTTCGGTAGTTGCTTCACGGACAAAAGTTGCTCCTACTGCTAAAAGATTGTTATTGAGTTCCAATCCCCGCATCAAAGTTCCATTGACAGCTAGAGCGATAGTTTCGCTCATGACTCTACTGGCGTAGAAATAGGTGACTGTTGGTATTCTCTAGTCGGTGCGGCAAAACCACAGGATGTACCATCTTTATGAACTACCTCATCTTCCCAGGGTAGGCGATAATTGCCATCAACCATATCTTGCATATAGGTGTAGGGACAATCTTGGGCACCGCCTTTGACCGCCACATAACCTCGATGTCCGAACTGATAGATATTGTTTTCTACCGCCCAGTGGAGGCGTGCTTCTCGTACTAAATCGGGTCGAACTTCGGCGGTGATAATTTCATTGGGACGATTGCTGCCCGTAACCAAAGGTACGCCATCGAAGTTAACAATAGAACCCTCTCCCATCGAGTCAAAAGTGCCATCCGTACCGCACATACAAACCGAAGCGGTATACATCAAATTGCAAAAAGCATTGGCTTGGTTGGTAATGCGCCAGGAATGCCGAATGGGAGCGGTATAACCTGCGGTACGCAGCATAATTTCTGCCCCCTTGTAGGCACATTCTCGCGCCATTTCGGGAAACATGCCATCGTGACAGATAATGAGGGCTATGGTGCTGCCGTTTGGTCCTTCACAGACGGGAATGCCTAAATTTCCAGGTTCCCAAGGTTCTACTGGCACCCAGGGATGCAGCTTGCGATAGTAAAGCTTTAATTCGCCGCGATCGTCGATAATAATGCCACTGTTGTAAGGATTACCATGAGGATTGTATTCCATAATCGAAAAGCAGCCCCAGATTTTATGCTCCCGACAAGCCGCACTAAAAGCCGCTACTTCTTTACCATCCAAGCGACACATAATTTCGGAATTGGTATCCATCGATAAGCCATGTAAGGCATATTCAGGAAACACTACTAAATCCATAGTTGGCATATTGCGTCTGGCTTTACCCACTAAATCACAAATTCTCTGAGTCTGCGCCGCCAAATCGTCGGGCGTTACCACGTTGGGTAGCTGAAGCTGTACCATACCGAGGACGACTCCAGCAGGAGATTTATTTAAGCCACCAAGTCCATTCATAGTTAGTCATAGGTTATTAGTTTTTGCTTCCCCCCTGCTGCTTTTTTTGCTCTTTCTGTTCCTATTACAGAGATTAAATTTAGATCGATATCTCGAATGGAAACAAGCGATCGGTCAAAGAGCCTTAAATCTCAGTTTACCGCAAGATTATTGATTGATTTAGTTAACGAGCGGCTATTTAATGAAACAATTTGCTGCGATCGCGCTTTCGTAGCTAAGTAAAAGGCGATCGCCATTCACCGTAGACTTAAAATTAAAATTGAGAAAAGCAAGTATATTTTTGAACAAAACAATAACAGAAAATGTCTCAGATAATTAAAGCAATTAAGCGAATAGGAATTGTTGCACAAAAACGAAATAGGAAAAATTTACCAGCAACGTTAGTCAGTTATTTTCCTCCTTATGAATCCGTTCGTGATGCCACGCCTGAAAATCTTACACCCAAACAATTAAAACTAGTTAACCAATATTGAGGTAACTATCAACCTCGATTAAATCTCGAACAAATTGAAGAAATTATTAAACCTTACCGATTTCAGCTTCCGCAAGAATTTTATGATTTATATCTAATGGGTAATGGCTGTTTACCAATTGGAATACTTCAAGAAAACGAATTAAATTCAATTTATAATTATTGTTATTTTCCCGATTATCCTGCCAGATTTTCCACTTTACAAGAAGCGATCGCTTGTTACCAAAATCTTTTGATTGATGATAACCCTCATGTGTTACCATTTTGTTCTTCTTATAGAGAAGACATCGTTCTATCAATAGTTGGTAGCAAAGAACAACAAGAAACGTCTCCCGTATATGTAACTTATAGCGATTATTTGTGTGAAGAAGATCCATCCGGAATGAACGTGTTATTCCCTAGTCTCACGAATATGATGCTTGCTTACGCTGAGTTGTACGAATACAAAGGAAGATCGACAGAAACCTGGTTGAAAGACATTATTTCAAAGTATGGTGGAAATTATAAATGGTTTTATTGGTAGATTTAATAGGATACAGCAGTTTGCGTATTAATCCTATGATTATGATTAGTAAGACTACTTGTTAGCAAGAGCGATGATAGAAATTGTTTTTTTGGTAGAAGACGATCCAGATGGTGGCTATACAGCAAGAGCTTTAGGTGAGTTTATATTTACTCAAGCAGACGATCTAGAAGATCTTAAAGAAATGATTCGTGATGCAGTTAATTGTCATTTTACAGAAGAACAAAAACCCAAAGTTATTCGATTACACATCGTACGCGACGAGGTTATTGCTTCGTGAAGTTACCGCGAGACATATCGGGAAAAGATTTAATTAAGGCTCTTTCTCGTTTGGACTATGAGGCAACTCGCCAAACAGGTAGTCATATTAGACTGACAAGTCAACGTAACGGAGAACATAACATTACAATACCCGCACACGACCCAATTAAGGTAGGAACTCTAAACGTTATTCTCAGAGTAGTTGGCGAACACGTTAATATGAGCCGTAATGAACTAATCAAATTTTTGTTTGACTGAATTATTTATGATTTTTAATTGGTTCATTTTAATGGGCAACAAGCTATTTCCGAAACGATTTGCTTCGATCGCTTTTTGCCTACTCTATAAAGGCGCAATCGCTCTATTTACCAATACTAATAATTTCATACTGTTTATAAATTTCAAAAAGCTTCTGTCTACAATATTCCCAAATCAAAAGGCAAATTATCAGCATCGGAAATATGCAGATCCGCTTATTTATCCGTTCCTAATGCCCCTGGTGCGCCTGTTAACCTACGTTTGGGAGAGCAGGTAATAATCATAATTGCCAAGGTTAAGACATAGGGAACCGCGTTAAAGAGATAGTAGCCCCAATCGATACCTACCGATTGTAGGGCAGGTCCTAGAGATTGCGCGCCGCCAAATAAGAGCGCGGCATAGAGACACTGAATGGGATTCCAGCGAGCGAAGATTACTAAGGCTACTGCTATTAACCCTTGTCCGCTAGAAATTCTCTCCGTCCAGACTCCAGGATAGTAAAGTGACAGGGAAGCACCGCCAATTCCCGCCAAAAAACTGCCGATAGTAATACTCAGCATTCTAACTTTAAACACTGAAATTCCCATCGCTCTAGCAGCATCGGGATTATCTCCTACCGCACGAATGTATAGTCCCCAACGAGTAGCTTTTAAAAACCACTGCATCAGAAAAGCGATCGCAATGCCTAAAATAAATAAAGGACTAATTTCTAGTGCTGCTCTAATTTGAGGAATACTACTCCAATTGCCTAAGTCAATAGTTGAAAGTTGAGGGGCGGCAGGTTTGATAAAAGGTTTGCCCAAAAAAAAAGCCACTCCACTACCAAAGATAATCATGGCGATGCCGACAGCAACATCATTAACTCGCGGTTGTTGGGCAAGCCAACCGTGAATTACACCCAAAGCCATTCCCGCCAGTCCTGCTGCTAATACTCCCAGCCAAGGCAAACCCGTGAGATAAGAAATAGCATAGGAACTCATTGCCCCTGTTAAGAGAGTTCCTTCTAGTCCCAAATTAATTTTGCCGCTTTTTTCGGTAAGGCATTCTCCCAAGCTGACAAATAAAAAGGGTACGCTACCCCTAAATGTGCCTGCAATAATGCCTAACGGTACGCCCCACCAACCTAATGCTCCTGTTGCCATTTTTTATTGTTAGTCGTTAGTTGTTAATAATTTGTTATTAGGTAGGGGCAATTTGCGAATTGCCCTTACTAGAAAGTGTTTCTCGCTCTTGAAAGAAAGCAAAACGTCCATAAAGTGAATCGCCATACAGTACCATCAAGAAAACCAAGCCCTGAAAAACTAAAACTGTAGCATCAGGCAAATTATGCGATCGCTGGAGAATGCCGCCACTAGCTAAAATACCGCCTAGCAAAGTTGCCACTAATGCCGCCGCTAAAGGATTTTGGCGAGCTACAAAAGCCACCAGAATTCCTCCATAGCCATAGCCGACATTGAGAGATTCATTGGCAACTCCATGAACTGCTGCTACTTCTACCATACCTGCCAAACCAGCACAAGAACCTGCCAGAAAACAGATGATAATAGTCAATTTACCCACTGGAAGTCCTGCTATCTGTGCGGCGCGAACATTTCCACCAGCAGTACGGGCAGCAAAACCAAAGGTAGTACGCTGAATCAAAATATAGGAAATAATACAGGCAATTAGCCCATAGAGTAAGCCATAGTGAATGCGAGTTCCAGGGATATCTCCCAGGCGGTTGATTTCGGCAATGGGAAAAGTTGAAGGTTTATTAAGGGAACTGGGATCGCGCATGGGACCTCCGACTAGATGATTGAGTAGAGCGATCGCGATATAGTTTAATAACAAACTGCTAATGGTTTCATTTACCCCCCGATAATGGCGCAAGGCTCCTGCTAAGGCAATCCACACCCCCCCAAACACTATTCCTCCAAGTGCCATACCGATTTGAACTAACAAGGGGGGTAAAGATTCACCCAAAGAAAGCCCGACGATAACTGCACCCAACCCCCCTATGACTAATGCCCCTTCATTACCAATAATTACCAAACCCAAACGGGCTGGCAGGACAGTACATAAAGCAGTCAGCATCAAAGGTGAAGCCTGAATTAAAGTCCTCTGCCACGCACTCCAACCATCAAAAGCTGCCTTGTAAATCGAGCCATATACGCTCAGAGGATTTGCTCCCACTATCCCACAAAAGATCCCAAAGATAATCAGTGCCACCAAGACTGCACCTACGGGAATACAAATTGCTTCTAGAGTTTTACGCCAGTTATATCGACCAGTCATTCTTTATAGTTTATAAGTATTATTATTTACGAATTTAGTTTTTGATTGAGACTGAAACAAAGTATAAAAAATTAGGGTTAAAGGATTTATTTTTTCCCCTGCTACCTTACACCCTGCCCCCTGCCTGGAAAAATTCTACTTTTCCTATTCTGCTTGGCTTCAAACGCTACCCTGTACTCCTTCTACCAGCCAATCTGTTTTTTCTAGCTCGATCGCGGACTGTTTATAAGTTTCGCCTTCAGCCAGAATAGTGTCTCCCTGATTATTTTTAAGTTCGCCCGTATAAATTACCATCGAGGCATCAGCAAATTTATCTTTTACCGCTTCGGCATCGGATTGGGTTTGTTCGCTTACAGCAGGTCCATAGGGAGATAGTTTCCAAAATTTTTCTTCATAGCCGCCGCGAACGATGTGAGGGATCTCGCCGTTCATTAAAGTTTTGCCTTCTTTGACCCAGTTGGCATATTGCGTATAAATACTTTCCCAATCCCACTCGGCTCCAGTAAGATAGGCTTCGGGAGCTAATGCCGACTGATCCGTATGGTATCCCGAACAGTAGACACCACGTTTGGCTGCGGTTTCCATGACCACTTTGGGACTATCGACATGGCAGGTAATTACATCGGCTCCCTGATTGACCATACTGTTGACCGCTTCTGCTTCTTTTACAGGTGCCGCCCAGTCTCCCGTAAACACCACTTGAGTAGTGATGTCGGGTTTGATACTTTTTGCTCCTAACGTAAAACCATTGATGTTGCGTAACACTTGGGGAATTGGTTTGGCAGCTACAAAACCCAATTTTCCTGTTTTGGTGTTGTGTGCGGCAACAATTCCTGCAACGTACTGTCCTTCGTCTATGTAGCCAAAGTAACTCCCAACATTGGCTGGCATTCCCTCTTGATAGAGTCCTCCAGCATGAAAAAACTGCACGTCGGGAAATTCCTCTGCTATTTCCAGAATGTGAGGATCGAAATAGCCAAATGAAGTAGGAAACAATATCGTCGCCCCGTCGATCTCGATCATTTCTCGCATCGTCTCTTGTACGGCTTGAGTTTCTGGAACGTTAGCCTGTTCGACGATTTTAAACCCAGGCAGTTTGGCAACTGCTGCTGCACCTTCAGCATGAGATTGATTGTAGCCAAAATCATCTTTAGGACCGACATAAATAAAGCCGACAATAATAGGATCTGATTCAGAAGCGGTTTCATTTGATGCGGTACGATCGCTACATCCAGTGCCAAATTTTGAGGTTAAGCCAAAGGCTGTAGTTGCCAAGGCACCTCTAATGATTTGACGGCGGGATAGTTTAAAACCTTTTTTATTCATTATTTATTCTTACTCCCGAGCCTAAAATTACTAAAAATAATTCTGTTAGCAGAGTCGCTCGCGGTTTGCATCTTAATCAAAAACCACACCAAATTCTGAGTATTTTCATACATAAAAAGCGATCGCGCTTTTGGTATAGAGCAATATTTATAAAATGCAAAATGCAGCCAAAAGAATAAGGGCGATCGCGCGATCGCCCCTTAATAAATAAAAATAAAGTTTGCTAATTGAAATTTTAGCCAGCGTTTAATGCCGCATCTTTCTGATCGTAAGCTTCTAAGGAAATTTGTACGGGGTCGATATCCCAAATTTCATCGCAGTATTCTTGAATGCTGCGATCGCTAGAAAATTTGCCCATACGCGCGGAATTGAGAATTGACATCCGCGTCCATTTATCTACGTCTTTATAGGTTTGTGAAACTTCTTCCTGGCATTCACTATATGACTGGAAGTCTGCCATTAGCATATAGGTATCTTCATACAGCAAGTAGTTCACAATTGGTTTGAACAGTTCGGTGTCGCCATGACTAAAATCGCCTTTGGCAATGCGATCGATTACTGCTTTAAGTTCGCGATTGCTTTGGTAATACTTAATCGGTTTGTAGCCTTGAGTTCTATTTTGATAGACTTCTTCAGCCGTCAGACCGAATAAAAAGAAGTTTTCTGCCCCTGCTTCTTCGCGAATTTCGATATTTGCCCCATCTAAAGTACCGATAGTCAATGCGCCGTTCATGGCAAATTTCATATTACCAGTACCAGAAGCTTCCTTCCCTGCGGTAGAAATCTGTTCGGACAAGTCCGCAGCAGGATAGATTCTTTGACCCAAAGATACGTTAAAGTTTGGTAAAAAGACAACTTTAAGGCGATTTCTCACATCGGGATCTTTGTTGACTACTTCACCGACGGCGTTAATCAGTTTGATAATTAACTTAGCCATAAAGTAACCAGGTGCAGCCTTACCACCAAAAATAAAAGTACGCGGCACGATATCGACACTGGGATTTTCTTTGATGCGGTTGTAAAGAGCGACAATATACAGTGCCATCAAGTGTTGGCGTTTGTATTCATGAATGCGCTTTACCTGAACGTCAAAGATCGAATCTACGCTTACATTAATATTACGAGTCTTTTTAATGTATTTAGCCAGTTCGCTTTTGTTTTGTCGTTTAATTTTGCGCCAACGCTGGCAAAATTCGGGATCGTCAACAAATTTTTCGATCGCCCGCATTTCGTTTAAATGCTTTAACCAGCTAGTATTTCCCGTTTTTTCGGTAACTAGTTTTGCCAGTTCGGGGTTGCTTAACAAAATCCAGCGACGGGGTGTAACGCCATTGGTTTTGTTGTAGAATTTTTCGGGCCAGAGTTTGGCAAAGGCTTTAAGAGTATCTTGCTTGAGAAGTTTGGTATGCAGTGCTGCTACCCCATTGATGGCATGGCTGCCAACGCAGGCTAAATGTGCCATTCTAACCTTTTTCTCGTTTCCTTCTTCAATAATAGAAAGTTCGGCAGCTAATTCATCATCGTCGGGAAACCAGGTGCGAACGTCTTCTAGAAAGCGGTGATTGATTTCGTAAATAATTTCCAAATGTCTGGGCAGCATTTTACCAAACAAACTTACCGACCATCTTTCTAAAGCTTCTGGGAGCAAGGTATGGTTGGTGTATGCCAGGGTTTTTTGGGTAATATCCCAGGCTGTGTCCCAATACATACCGTGTATGTCTACAAATAGTCGCATTAGTTCTGCTACGGCTACTGCGGGGTGAGTATCGTTAAGCTGAATGGCTGCGCGTTCGTGGAAGTTGTTTAAGGTGGGGTGAGTATGCAGATGGATGCGAATTAAATCCTGTAAGGATGCAGATACAAAGAAATATTGTTGAGCCAGACGTAGTTCTTTACCTTGAGGGGTATTGTCGTTGGGATAGAGAACTTTAGAAATTGTCTCCGAACTCATTTTTTCGGCGACAGCGCGATCGTAATTACCAGCATTAAACGCTTCAAAGTTAAATACTTCACTAGCTTCGGCTTTCCATAATCGCAAGGCGTTTACGGTATTGGTTTGATATCCAGGTACGGGAGTGTCGTAAGGTACGGCTTTTACCTGGCGATCGCAAATCCAGCTAACGCGAAAATTACCTTCGGCATCGCGATATTCTTCGGTGTGTCCGCCCAACTTAACTATAACCGAATCTTCGGGACGAATTATTTCCCAGGGATTGCGATACATCAGCCAGTTGTCGGGAACCTCAGCTTGCCAACCATCTTTTAAAGCCTGATGGAAAATACCAAATTCATAGCGAATCCCGTAACCAATTGCGGGCATTTCTAAGTTGGCTAGAGAGTCGAGAAAACAGGCGGCAAGTCTGCCCAAACCGCCATTGCCCAAACCAGGATCTGGTTCTTGTTCGATTAAGTCTTGAATATCCAAACCAGACTCGGCAACTACCTGACGCATTTTGTCATAGATTCCCAGGCTAACCATATTGTTTGCCAGGTGGCGACCCATTAGAAATTCGGCTGAAAGGTAACTGACTACTTTGACGTCTTCTTCGTAATAGGTACGACCCGTTTTGATAAAGCGATGCAGCAGGCGATCGCGAACTGTATATGCTAGTGCCTGATAGTAATCTTTTAAAGTAGCATTAGATTCGTCTTTGCCTTGAAGATAAAACAGGTTATCGGCGAAAGCTCGTTTGAGAGTTTCCAGTCCCATTCCCGTGCGATCGTCTTCAATTTGAACGTTGCTTTCAATACCAGAGTTTGTTATCTGACTATTATTTTCTACAGATTTTTCTTCTGGTGTCTGTTGTAAAACTTTGATGTCCATATTTACTCTTGTTTGGGATGTTAACGTCTAATTGAATACATTTAGGGTGGAACGACAAGTTTATTTTAACTGTGTCTTTGAATGAGGCTGTTGTCTCAAACACCTCAAGGATTCCAATAAATGCTCGTTTTTTTTATTTACACTGCGGACAAAGACCAATTTTGCTGGCAAAAATGGCACTTTTGCCTAATTCTTCTTCGATTCTAAGCAAGCGATTGTATTTGGCTACTCGTTCGCTCCGACAAAGCGAACCTGTTTTAATTTGTCCCGCACGAGTGGCTACAGCCAGATCGGCAATGGTAGTGTCTTCGGTTTCTCCCGAACGGTGACTGATAACGGAACGATAGCCGCTCCGAGTTGCCAGATCGATAGTTTCTAAAGTTTCGCTCAGGGTTCCAATCTGATTGAGCTTAATTAAAATGGCATTTCCTACCCCTAGTTCGATGCCTTTTTTCAGGCGAGTGGGATTGGTGACAAACAAATCGTCTCCTACTAACTGAATGCGCTTGCCTAGCTTTTCTGTGAGGGTTTTCCAGCTACTCCAGTCTTCTTCATGGAGTCCGTCTTCAATCGAAACAATAGGATAATCGCCAACTAGCTTATCGAGATAACTAATAAACTCTTCTGGTGCATGAGCCGCGCCGTCATAGTGATATTGTCCGTCTTGATAGAATTCACTGGCAGCTACGTCCATTGCCAGTGCTACTTGCTGTCCTGGCATATATCCCGCCTTTTCAATCGCTACCATTAACAGATCTAAAGCTTCCTGGTTAGAACCCAGGTTAGGCGCGTAACCTCCTTCATCTCCTACCCCAGACAGCAGATTTTTGTCTTTTAAAACTTTACTTAAAGAGGCAAAAATTTCTGCACCCCAACGTAAAGCTTCTTTAAAAGAGTCCGCACCTACGGGCATAATCATAAATTCTTGAAAATCGACGTTATTATCCGCATGAGAACCACCATTGATCACGTTCATCATCGGTACTGGCAAAACGTTAGATAGCGGTCCTCCTAAGTAGCGATATAGAGGCAATTCTAGTTCTTCTGCTGCCGCTTTTGCCGTTGCCAGAGAAACTGCCAAAATTGCGTTGGCACCCAAATTCTTCTTGTTGGGCGAACCGTCGCGATCGAGCATGATGCGGTCGATGGTTGCTTGATCTAAAGCATCCATTTCTAACAGTTCGGGGGTGATTTTTTCTTTGATGTTGCGAACTGCTGTCAATACCCCTTTGCCGTTGTAGCGATGTCGGTCGTCATCTCGTAGTTCGTGCGCTTCAAAACTACCAGTAGAAGCACCGCTAGGCACTTGCGCCAATCCTACCGTACCGCTTTCCAAGCGTACTTCGGCTTCAACTGTGGGACGACCGCGAGAATCTAAGATTTCTCTAGCGGCGATCGCTTCAATAGCTGCTTCTGTTTGATTTAACATCGATTCTCCTCTTGAACTCCTGAAATTTTGTGACGCGTTTGCAATGATATATCTTTTCGCGACATTGTATTGTTTATTGATAACCAGCAAAGGTATTTTTTGTACATTCAGTGCAGCATAAGAATGTTATACGGTTGCTGGCACTTGAGATTCTTTAGCTGCCATCGCCAAAACTAAATCGATCGCTCGATTGGAATAACCCCATTCATTGTCATACCAGGCTACTACTTTAAAAAAGTTAGCATTTAATTCCATTCCCGCACCAGCATCAAAAATACTGGAGTGGGGATCGCCTGTAAAATCAGTAGAAACTACGGGATCTTCTGTATAACCTAAAACTCCTTTCATTTCCCCTGTAGCAGCTTGCTTCATTGCGGCGCATATTTCTTCATAGCTGGTGGCTTTTTCGGTACGAAAGGTCAGATCGACTACGGAAACATCGGGTGTAGGTACGCGCAGAGCCATTCCCGTTAATTTACCTTCAAGTTCTGGCAACACCAATGTAACGGCTTTAGCGGCTCCCGTAGAAGCAGGAATGATATTTTGGGTCGCGCTGCGTCCAGCGCGTAAATCTTTTTTACTCGGTCCGTCTACAGTCGGTTGGGTAGCGGTCATAGCGTGTACGGTAGTCATTAAGCCTTCTACCAAACCAAAATTATCGTTAATGACTTTGGCAATGGGTGCCAAACAGTTTGTCGTACAGCTAGCATTAGAAACTATGCGATCTTGGCTGGGATCGAAGCGGTCGTGATTGACTCCTACCAACAGGGTTTTTACTCGATCGGGATCTTTAGTTGGTGCAGAAATGACTACTCTTTTAGCTCCTGCGGTGAGATGTTTGCTCGCACCTTCGTAATTAGTAAAAATGCCTGTAGATTCGATAACATAATCTACGCCATATTTTTGCCAGGGTAATTCTTCGGGATTTTTTACCGAAACACAGGGAATTTGTTTGTCGTCAACTATAATGCTATCTTCTGTAGCTTCTACCTTGCCAGCAAAGCGTCCGTGTGTAGAATCGTATTTTAGTAAATAGGCGATCGCTTTAGGGGCTACAAGATCGTTAATGCAGACAAATTCAATATTGGGGTTATTTAAACCGACGCGAAATACAAGTCTGCCAATACGTCCAAAACCGTTGATAGCTACTTTGACAGTTGCCATAAATACTACTCCTTGTAAAAAATATCGTTTCGCCCTTTAGTATCTTTTTACCTCGTAGTTAGTTTTTGGGGCTTTATCTTAATTAAATCTGCAACTTCTCTGTTGTCACCAGCTAAAAAGTTAAAAAAGGCTTAAAAAAAATCAATCTCACTTTAAATGTTTATAGTTGACAGTAAAGCTAGTTGAAAATGTTTGTAGTATAGAGCTTATTCGTATAGAAATATAGTGAGACTACTTTCAAAGTGTCTGAATCTTCGCATTCTCAGACCACCTGAACCACTGAAAAATGCAAGATTTTTTAAATCGATATTCATGATACCTTAGTTTTGTTTTATTTCAAACATTACTATGTTTTTTAGAGAAATAGATCGCGAGCTTAAGTTGAGTTTGTCTATACCACAGTATGCTGAAGAACTGTTTGAACTTACAAACAAAAACAGAGATTTTCTCAAACAATGGCTTCCTTGGTTAGATAATGTTCGAGAAATATCGGATACTAAAGAATTTATCGAATCACAGCTACTTAGATTTCAAAAAGCAGAAGCATTACACATTACTATTTTCTATCGAGAGCGAATTTCGGGAGTATTGGGCTATAACCAGATCGAGCGCGTTAATAATATTGGACATATAGGTTATTGGTTAGGACAGGAATATAACGGTAAAGGAATTATGACTAAAAGTGTAAGAGAGTTAATTGAAATTGGTCATAAATATTATTCGCTTCATCGCTTTGATATTCGATGTGCAGTTGAAAATAGTCGTAGTCGCGCTATTCCCGAACGTCTAGGTTTCAAAAATGAAGGAACTATTCGTCAGGCTGAAAAAGTGTACGATAATTATTTCGACCATGTTGTTTATGGGTTATTAAAAAGTAATAGCTTGTATAATGATTGAGCGTTCGCTATTGCATTTATTATTGATGTTCTGTTAACTAACACAATGCTCTATAATCTAATATTTTAATTAAACCCTTTTTAAATAATGCAGATTACTCTCGATCTTTCTGAAGAACTAGTATTTCGTCTTAATTCTCTTGAAGATAAACTACCACAGGTTATAGAATTAGGATTGCGAGAGCTAAATGCTAGTTCTAAAGAAGGATTTAATGGGATTGCTGAAGTTTTGAAGTTTTTGGCTACTTTACCCACACCAGAGGAAATTATTGCTTTACGTCCTTCAGAAGCATTGCAAAACCAAATTAGTGATTTGTTGAAAAAGCATCGCGATCGCAATTTAACAGATGCAAAAGTTCAAATATGGGAACAATATCAATATCTCGAACATTTAATCCGCAAAGCTAAAGCTAAAGCCTATTTAAAACTAAAAGAAACAGAAAATGAGCAGTAGTTATATTTCTACTGCATTAAGGCGTGTAGTGTGCGGTGCGAACGTGCTAATGATTGTTGTGAATATTGTTTAGTCCCTGAAGCTTTTACTTTTGCTTCCCACGAAATCGACCATATTATTGCTAGAAAACACGGAGGAAAAACTAAAGCAGAAAATTTAGCTCTCAGTTGCACAAATTGCAATCGACATAAAGGCAGTGATATAGCTTCTATCGATCCAGAAATGAATGAACTTACTCCTTTATACCATCCTCGCAAACATAGGTGGCAAAAGCATTTTAGGATACAAGATAATCAAATTATTCCTTTGACTTCCAAAGGTAGAGTAACAGTTCTTTTGCTACAGTTTAATCTTCAAGAAAGAATTGAAGAACGGAAGTTATTGATAGAAGCGGATATTTTGAAATTATCAGATACATAATAACGCGATATAAAGCGATCGCCCTTCACCACATAATTATAAAAAACTAATCAAAAAGCGATCGCTAATACACTTTTGTATCTTTTACCCTCTTTAGCTCTGTAGTAAGCGCAATTTACTATTGCCCAACTGTATTTAAACTACCTGAGAAACAGGCGGTTCTACTGGCTTATTTGCCAAATATTCTGCTAATTGCGTTTCAATTTGTTCGCGGACGATCGAGCGATATTCGGTAAAGTGTTCGAGATAGGCACAAAGGGTTATATAGCGGCTGAGTTGGTCTGGTTTGTGTCGAATTACCCGTGCTAAGTTACGCCAAAATAGCCAACGAGTTTCGGGTAATACTCCTTGTCGCCAAAGAATGATTGATAAAGCGCGGATGCTAATCCACAAAGTACGAGATGACTGAGCTTTTTTAGCTTTACCTAATTTCATAAAATAGCGAAAGACGCGATCTAAATAAGCAGCAGGATCGTATAGTTGCCAAAACGCATCGACGTATTCGCGAGCAATATCTTCAATATCTCTAGTAGGGACAAAATTCATCAAGCTAGTCTGGTTGATGTTGGCACTTTTGTCTGCATTGAGCAATCTTCCTTCTTTTTCTAATCTGTCCCATAGAGCAGTTTTCGGTAAAGCTTGCAGCATACTAAACATTGCCAAAGGAATTTCGGTTTGTTCGACAAAGCGCACGATGCGATCGCCCGCACCAGATTTTTCGCCGTCAAAACCAATAATAAAGCCTGCCATAACCATCAATCCCGCTTTGGTGATTTTATCGATCGATTCAGTTAGAGGATCGCGAGTGTTTTGAAATTTCTGGGTTAGAGTCAGGCTGTCTTCATCAGGTGTTTCTATACCCAGAAAAACCTTATTAAAACCACACTCGATCATTAATTCCATCAATTCTTCATCTTGAGCCAGATCTACGGAAGCTTCAGTAGTAAAACCAAAAGGATAATTCTTCTCTGCTACCCAGCCTTTTAATTCTTTTAATAGCAGCTTGACGTTGCGCTTGTTGCCGATAAAGTTATCGTCCACCATAAAGACTGCGCCGCGCCAGCCCAAATCGTATAAGCATTCTAGTTCTTTAATCAGTTGCTGCGGCGTTTTAGTTCGAGGTTTGCGTCCGTAAAGAACGATGATATCGCAAAATTCACACTGAAAAGGACAACCGCGAGAAAACTGAATCGACATATTGTCATAGTCAGCAAAATTCAATAAGTCGTAGCGAGGAATAGGAGTTTCGGTAACGGCTGGTTTTTCTGTAGCTCTAAAAATGCCGCTAGTGCTACCGTTTTGTATAGCTTCGACGAATTGGGGTAGAGTAATTTCTCCTTCATCGAGAATTAAAAAGTCTGCCCCTGCATCGAGGGGTTCGTTAGGAGAAGTAGTAGCATAAGGACCACCTACAGCCACCAATTTATTTCTGCTTTTGGCTGCTGTAATTAAACTCAAAAAGTCATCACTTTGGACGATCATACCCGACAGTAGTACGAGTTCTGCCCAATCCCATTCCGATTCTGTAACTTGACGCACGTTGCAATCGACTAGCTTAAATTCCCAATCTTGGGGCAAAATAGCCGCTACGGTAATCAAGCCTAAAGGAGGCATTAGAGACTTGCACTTTACTAGAGAGATCGTTTTATCGAAAGACCAGAAGCTTTGGGGAAACCGAGGATAGAGTAATAAAACTCGCATTTAAAAAAATCGCTCCTCACACTAAAAATTCAAAGTTATTTAAGCTTACCGTGTTATTGAGAATTTATAGCTAAAGTAAGTGTTTGGTTTGGTTGAATTATTTCTATTGACATAAATCTTTAGACCAATTGCTGTGACCGCGATTAGACCGACATTTATATTGTTCTCCCGCCCAGACTAGTCGCCATAGTTGCTTTTCAACTTCACCATACGGTGCAAATTCTGCTCGGTAGCGTCTACCAAACACCGAATCATCGGCTAAATTGGTTTGCGTAAGGGTTACTATAGCTAAATTTTCATCAGGATAGTTTACTGATACGGTTTCTCGTTCTGATTCTGTTGTCTCCGTCAAACCAAATGCTTCTAAGGAAATAATTAGAGGATTTTCTCCTATGGGAGACACTTTATTCGCAGCGATCGCTTTTTCTCCGTCAACCTGTCTCTTGTTCCAAAAGTTTTTTAGATTCAAAAACACATATTCGTTTCTTGCTGTTCTCAACGGCGATGACTGCAAATTTTTTACTCCCTCAGGCTGCCATAAAAAAATAACGGGATTGGGATAAGTAGGTGGCTGTCCAGCCCAGGCTAAAACTGCTTCTTGTGGACTAAAGGCAATCGCGCTAGCTTGTTCTTGCTGGGGTAAAGATACCGAAGTTTCTAGAGGTAAACCAGTAGTTAAATTAGCGATCGCCGAATTAGGAAAGTTACTGGCAATTAGATTGCCGTTTGCATTAAGACTAAAGGCACTAGTTTGGCTATTTAAAGATACGGCTGCTGTATTGACTTCAGTTTGCCAATTCCAAACTTTAATTTTGCCGTCATAACTACTACTTACTAGCTTGCGATCGTCAGTAGTAAATGCGAGTTGGGCAATCGGGTTATGATGCTCTAAGACTTTGTTTGTTGGAGTAGCCCGATTTTCATCTAGCTGCCATAGCTGAATTTTGTAACTATTGTCCGATTTTTGGGCAACATTAGAACTTGCTGTAGCCATAACTTTACCATCATGACTTAAAGCGATCGCACCGATGGGATATTCACCAGCAAAACTAAATAATTTTTTACTTGTTGCCAAATCCCAAACTTCTACTCCCGAATCACAAGCTCCATACAATTTATTACCTTCAGAACCAAATAAAATTTGTTGACAACCTGTAGCTTCTTTGAGACTAGTAACTTCTTCTCCTGTCTCTATGTCCCAAATTACAATTGCTTTGTCTGGAATTAAACCACCTTCACTCCAGGTAGTAGTAGCTAAATAATTACCGTCTAAGCTAAAAGCAACGTCTGTAGGAGCAAGATTAATTGATGAAGTGCTGCTATTATGCCCTGGTAAAATACGCAGTAATCGACCTGTTTTTACTTGCCAAATTGCGATCGCTTCTGGTTCGACACTGGCAAGCAAACGTCCGTCAGGACTAAAACGCAGTAAACTAATCGGTCGGTGATGGGCTTCTAAAACGTTGACTCGTTCGGCATTTGTCCAAGGCGATCTACTTTCTGAGTTAATTTTCTGCGTAGTGTCAATAGCTTGAGAGTGCAAAACATTAGAGTTAAGGCGATCGCTAGCTGCCGATGGTAAACTAAACCCGATAGCTATAGTGCATATACAGGAATATTTTAATAAGCGGTTGAATATTATCTTGTCCATTTAAAAGAGGTTGACAAAAGGATTTAACTTAGCTAACTAACTCAAACTTACAACTAAGCAATTTATCAAGAGACTATATTAAACCAAACCTGCTTGCTGAAAAATTTGTTGGGAAGATAATTTTCTATTTAGTTAACTAATTTTGGATTACTGATTTGTTTACATTTTTTAAACCGTGTTCTTGGCGTTATCGTCGAACATCGAGAAAATTAATTAAATTATTTATCGTTAATTTTAATTCGTTCAGTCTAATTAAGCTATTTAATTCTTGTAAAATATCGTCAATATTGTCTTTTGTTTGCTTATCAAAAATTTTATTTTTCTATCTTGCTTGTTTAGTTGCAATTGTAATTTTCCTAGTTCTTTGTTAGTGCCATCGCTATACGACCAAAGTAAACACTTCATTTAAAAATGACGTATTGCCAAAAAAATTAATTGAGTTAAAATCGAGTAAGCAAATTTTGTTTTTTTGATATTTTAGCTTTTATTTAGTCAAACCGAGATTTTCTTTTACTGTAGTGTTTAGTTTTTCTAATATTAAAGTTGAGCGATCGGCTGGTGACGAGCTAGTTATAAAAATCAGATCGCTCATTTTTTGTTTTTTTATAATGATCCCAATAGGGCTAGCATGTCTTTTTCTTTTAGTTTCGCTTTATGCTCCTTTTTCAATAAATTTCACTTGTAATAAAAATTTATCACAGGCATCTAGCGTTATCAGTTGTAGACTAGTTAAATATTATTGTTGGGGAATGCTGAAAAAAGAGAGGACAACATTTACTAATTCTTTGCAATCGGTCATAGAAGAAACTAACGTTGAGTTTTTGAAAAACCCAGATTATGAAGTATTAGTGTTAGCTAATCAAGAAAAAATAAAGATAGCCAATAACAATAATTATAATTATGAACTATGGAAAAGACAAAGTCAGCAAATTAATGATTTTGTGGAAAATGATAAATTAACCAGTATATCAGTAGGCGAAAATAATGCTTCTTTTATTTGTACAACAATTTATTATATTGTCATTCTTATTGCAATTATTGCAATAATTTGGAGTGTCAAAATTAATTTGAAATATACGCTGACAAAAAAAACAAATACGCTATCGATCGCCCGATACAATCGTTTCACTCAAACAACGCGAGAAATTTCTTTAGATGAAATTAAAAACGTAGTCTTAGAAAAGAGCGAGGGAATTGAGGACATGACATCTAGAATTGTTTTTAAGCTAAAGTCTGGTGAGGATATACCACTGACTTCATGGTTAGATTCTTTTGATGGCAAGGATGAAGTTACTAAGTGTATTAGACAGTTTTTGAAATAATTTTTATGTTGACAAGCTACATAAAAAAAAGCTCTACCAAATCTATATAGTATTTATCTATTATCAAAATCACCAACTTCGATTTCGTTTCAGTCAATAGTTAGATATTGTACTAGATACGGATAGTAAGGAAATTTAGATTGATGTCGGATAATCGTAGAAGTAAAGTAGTTACTCAAGGCAACCAGCGATCGCCAAATCGCGCTATGTTACGGGCGGTGGGTTTTAGAGATGATGACTTTAATAAACCCATAGTAGGACTGGCGAATGGCTACAGTACCATTACCCCCTGCAATATGGGAATCAATACCCTGGCGCAACGTGCCGAAACCGCTTTAAAACAAGCGGGGGCAATGCCGCAGATGTTTGGCACTATTACCATTAGCGACGGTATCTCTATGGGAACCGAAGGAATGAAATATTCTTTGGTATCTCGTGAAGTAATTGCCGACTCAATTGAAACCGTCTGTAACGGACAGAGTATGGATGGGGTGTTAGCAATTGGCGGTTGTGATAAAAATATGCCTGGGGCGATGATTGCCATGGCGCGTCTGAACATCCCTGCAATCTTTGTTTATGGGGGTACGATTAAGCCAGGAAAATATAACGGTGAAGATTTAACCGTAGTTAGTTCCTTTGAAGCTGTGGGACAGTTTAGTGCGGGCAAAATCGATAAGGAAAGGTTGGAAGCAATCGAACATAATGCCTGTCCTGGTGCTGGTTCCTGTGGCGGTATGTTTACTGCTAATACCATGTCCTCGGCTTTTGAAGCGATGGGGATGAGTTTGCCCTACTCCTCGACAATGGCGGCAGAAGACACGGAAAAAGCTAACAGTACCGAAAAATCGGCTTTTGCTTTAGTTGAAGCAATTCGCCAGCAAATTTTACCCAAAGATTTGTTAACTCGTAAGGCGTTTGAAAATGCCATTAGTGTGATTATGGCGGTAGGTGGTTCTACTAATGCCGTACTGCACTTACTAGCGATCGCTAATACCATCGGCGTAAAACTAACCCTAGATGACTTTGAAGAGATTCGTAAGCGGGTACCAGTATTTTGCGACCTCAAGCCTTCTGGTAAATATGTCACTGTAGATTTACATCAGGCTGGCGGCATTCCCCAGGTTATGAAGATGCTGTTAGTCAACGGTTTACTACATGGCGACGCTCTAACGATTACTGGTAAAACTCTTGCCGAAGTCCTCGCCGAGGTTCCCGATACTCCTCCAGCTAACCAAGACGTAATTCGTACCTGGGATAATCCATTATACAAACAGGGACATTTAGCCATTCTCAAAGGTAACTTAGCTGAAGAAGGAGCCGTTGCTAAGATTACGGGAGTCAAAAAACCTCAAATTACTGGTTCTGCAAGAGTATTTGAATCGGAAGAAGACTGTCTCGATGCGATTCTTTCAGGCAAAATTAAACCGGGAGATATTATCGTCGTGCGCTACGAAGGACCCAAAGGAGGTCCAGGTATGCGAGAAATGCTCGCGCCTACTTCGGCAATTATTGGTGCGGGGTTGGGGGACTCTGTCGGCTTGATTACCGATGGTAGATTTTCTGGCGGTACCTATGGTATGGTTGTCGGTCACGTGGCACCAGAAGCAGCAGTTGGTGGCGCGATCGCATTAGTTAAAGAAGGGGATAGTATTACAATTGATGCCCAGCAAAAATTATTACATCTCGACGTTTCCAATGAAGAATTAGCTAAAAGAAAAGCAGCGTGGCAACCCATTCCCCCACGCTATCGACGGGGGATGCTGGCAAAATACGCTAAATTGGTTTCTTCTAGTAGTTTGGGTGCAGTTACCGATCTCGATCTATTTGAATAGACTAAGCTGTAAGTTAAGTTTTGAGGATATGCGGTGTCATATTCTCAAACCCTAGCTACGAATACCTAGTTCACGTTGGATAAATATTTTTTCCCACCAAAGAGCGAGGGGATAACACAAAATTGGACTCCAGAGACTACTGAGAATTGCTGAGGCGATCGCAATTTGCTGATAATTATGCCAAACTTCTGTCAGGGGAAGAATTCTCATCCAGGCATATTGCAGGGCAAATACAGTTTCTGCCACAATTGTCATAAAAAAAACAATTAACGCTATTGAGATAAAATCTTCTTTAATATACTTCTGTTTTTGCAGGCTCGATGTCAATACACCGACGATAACCAAGCTGAGAATATGAGAGGGAGAAGCTACAGTAAGACTATCGTAAATGCAGCCCATTGCCACTCCAGCGATCGCACCCTGCCAGATACCACGTTTGCTACTCCAGGCAACTACCCAAATCAACAGCCAGTTAGGACTTATTCCCAATAGTTCCATCCCAGGAAGTCTCAAGAACATTAATATACTGCATAGAGCGACAGAAACAACAATTACTAAAATGTCTAATAACTTTAGCCTACTCATATATGTTTCTTAAGTAATTCCACTTTATTAAATGTTAAATATTTAGGTAAGGTAAAAGGCAAAAGCATACTAATTCTCGAAACTAGCTATATAGATAAGTACATTTTTCCCGTTCCCCGTTCCCTATTCTTTATTTTCTAATACCTAAAACTATTGATTTTTGGATTAACTGCGTAAGTCCTATTACTTTGTTTTGAGAGAAAGAGATTGAGACTCGTCTTCAACTGGTTTAGCTTCAAAGGGTATGACAGTTACCCACTCCAAAAGATCGATCGGTGCGGACAATTCGATTTCTGCTTCTGGTGCGGGAGTGCTTTCGAGGTTTAGCGATTTGACTTTACCTATCGGCAAACCAGCAGGATAGAGATTGCTAAGAGGAGAAGTTGCAATACTATCTCCAGGCTTGATATCGACAACTTTAGTAAAAAAGCGCATGACTACAGTTTGAGTGTCTTTGCCGCGAATCGAACCCAGCTTACGATTGCGACTGACAACTGCACCAACGCCACTGCTAGGATCGCTAATTAATAAAACTCTACTGGTATGAGGAGTGACAAAGACAACTCTACCAACCACTCCCCCGATACCCATAACCACGTATCCTTGTTCGATTCCATCTAAGCTGCCTTTACCAAGAGTTACCTGATTCCACCAGCGATCGGCACTACGTCCAATAACTGGTGCGGTAATTCCTGCTGAATCCTGAGAATGCGAAAAATCTAAAAGTTGCTTGAGATTTTGATTTTGTCGTTCTAACTCTAGAACTCGCTGTTCTAACTCTAGAATACGGGCATTAGTTAGTTTGTTTTGTATTTTTAGCTGTTGTTGGGATTGAAATGGTCTGATTAGAAAGTAATATGCTTCGGCAATCGTGCCTCCCTGTGTTTCTTTAATTGCAATTGTAGTACTCAAGGCTAAAATCGTCAGAGTCGCCGAAAAGCTATTTTTTGACCACCATCGATACATATTTTTAAAATATTGTTTAGCTGCAACTCAGTTATAAATTATTTTTTCTAATAATTAATCGTTTCTTGTCGATTGAGTTAAGTCAACAGGGAGCGATCGCAAAATACCCGATCTAGCTCTTTGTCTTCTAAAACCCTGCCAGTACCCAGAACGACGCATTTTAAAGGCTCTGCCGCAATATGAGTGACAACTCCCGTTTCATGGGCGATTAAAGTATCCAAGCCTCTTAACATTGCCCCTCCTCCTGCTAGCATAATGCCGCGATCGATAATATCTGCTGCCAGATCGGGAGGAGTTTGTTCTAAAGTGCGTTTTACGGCATCGACAATATTATTTATCGGTTCGGCGATAAATCCCCGAACTTCTGATTCGCTAATGTTTATCGTTTTGGGTAATCCCGATAGAATGTGTAAGCCTCTAACTTCCATAGTTTGTTCCTGGCGATCGGAACTATAAAGGGAAGCCAGCCTGAATTTAATGTTTTCGGCGGTAACTTCTCCAATTGATAGCTTGTGTTCTTTCTTAATCCGATTGACGATCGCTTGAGTAAGTTCGTCTCCCGCAATTCTCACCGACTCGCTGAGTACCTTGCCTTGGGAACTAATTACCGCTACTTCTGTGGTTCCTCCGCCAATATCAACGATCATATTGCCCGTTGGTTCGGCTACGGGTAAACCCGCACCAATTGCTGCCGCGATTGGTTCTTCAATTAAGTCTACTTCTCTAGCACCAGCCTGTACTGCCGCCTCCATAACGGCGCGACGCTCTACCTTAGTTACGCCACTGGGAATGCCGATTACCATACGCGGATGTACTAAAGGACTGCCTTCATAGACTCGCCGTACGAATTCTTTGAGCATTGCTTCGGTTGCTTCAAAATCGGCAATAACGCCATCTTTAAGCGGACGTAAAGCTTCAATGTTTTCAGGTGCGCGTCCGAGCAACAGTTTTGCTTCTTTGCCTACCGCTATAACTTCTTCTGTGTGGCGTTCTAGTGCTACTACAGAAGGTTCCTCTAAAACAATTCCTTTGCCAGAGACATATACTAAGGTATTTGCCGTTCCCAAATCTATACCCATATCCCTTGAAAGGGAAAAACGATTAAAAAAACGCACTTTATTTTACTGCTCCTCAAAGAATACCGCTGCTTTAACAAAGCGATCGAATAGTTGCGTTTTCTTTGGCGATCTATAGACTGCAAAAACTACAGTATATTTTCACCGTTTTTACGTCAACCAAACAACTCTAACTAAAGCCGATTCTAATTTACTCTTAATATAGCAATTGTGTCGAAGCGGATTATACTTAGTCTGTTCTTATGCTCTTACACCTTTCTCAGTACAACTACTGTTTGAAAGTTTAAATATTATTACCGATCGCGAGCATAAACTTTCAACTGGAGGCTTTTAAATAATAACCTTCAGATGTTGTTTGGCATTTTTGCAGTTGACCTAGTAACAAAACTATCTCATCGATCGCCTGTCGTAGTTCTTTACTCGCTCGCTCGGAATTGTTAACAATAATAGTAAATACTAAAGGTTGGTATCGAGAAAGATATAAATAACCAGACAGTGCGGCAACTCCCGATAGAGTACCCGTTTTACCCCAGAGCTTATTTTGGATTGGGGTATGTTGAAAACGCCGTTTTAAAGTGCCATTAGTTCCTGCTACAGCTAAAGAATTTTTATAGGAAGTAAATAAATGCGATCGCGACATGACGAACAAAACATCAACTACAGCTTGCGGCGTAATCAAATTGTGGCGAGACAAACCAGAACCATCTATTAGTTGATAGTTGTGAGGCTCGATCCCCAATTTATTTAGACCAAATTCTATAGGGTTTGTCTTTAGATTGTGGTGACGACGCTCTAAAATTCTCCAAAGACTTTCGGCATAAAGATTATTACTTTCTCGGTTTATCGTCGTAATTATTTCGGTTAGAGGCGGCGAAACAATTGCCGTTATTTCTCTCTCCAAAATATTTTTAGCTCGACTATTACTAACTGTAGTTTTAGCGACATCAATACCTTCAACAGTCAGTAAGTGTCGCCATGTTTCTAAAAAATATTGCGGCGGATCGGCTATGGCTAAATCCCAAACATCTGGTGGTTCGTCTATGGCTAACTCTCCGCGAACGTTGAGTACTGGCTTGCCTAAAACTCCTGCAATGTTTATGTTATATGGTGTATCTTTAGGTGCGGTTACGGCATTATTTTCTACTTGCCATTGTCTAGCGGCGATCGCATCGCTCCATCTCAGTTTTACTTTTTGCCCCACATGTTGGGGTAATAGGGTTAGAGTAACGCTATTTTCATTCAAAATCGCACTATTAACGGCTGTACCGTAATAACTATATACATCCGACCATTCCCAGGTAGGATTAATCGCCTCAAGTGTGAAATAACTGTCTTCTAAAATTAAGTTTTCTATACGTTCGATCCCTCTAGCTCGCAACAGGTGTACTATCTTTTTTAAAGATATAGATGATATGGTGGGATCTCCTCTGCCTTCTAGCCGTAAGTAAGTCAAATTTGGCGGGTTGCCCAAACCAAAAATGGGAGTGTGAATTCGATAATTAACACCCAATTCGATTAAGGCTGCGGCAGTAGTAAACAGCTTGGTAGTAGAAGCAGGAATAAAAAATTTGTTGGCGTGGCGACTATAAAGAGTATGTTGAGAATCTAGAGTTTGTACGATAATTCCCCAGTGCGATCGCGCTATTTTTGGTCGAGCGATGATTTTATTTATAGCTGCGCTCAAGTTTTGGGGACAAACGCGACCGCGATCGGCAGCAAGTAAAACTTGTGTATCTGTAAGTGCGGCTACTGGTACGCTAATTAAGCTCAGTAATAAGTAGATCGCTCCTAAAGTAAACCAGCGCAATATTTATTATTTTCTAATCTCAATTCAATTTTTTTAGTATAAACTGCGAAATAGCCAAATGACCCAATCCTCGATCGATTAAGATGTCGTCCTCTATTAAAAATGCTCTTGGTATAGAAGCCATCGTTCCCACGCAGCTAGATTTATCAATAGTCGTACCGATATACAATGAAGCAGAAAGCATCTCGACCTTAATTGAAGCGATCGCCAAAGCTGCTGCCGCCACTCAACTCAATTACGAAATTGTCTGTGTCGATGACGGTTCGCGAGATGGTTCGACTCAGATTTTAAGCGATCTTGCCCGACAGCGTAGAGATCTTAAAGCAGTAATTTTGCGACGCAACTATGGTCAAACTCCAGCGATGGCGGCTGGTTTTGAGTGCGCCGCAGGCAAAACCATTGTTACTCTCGATGGCGATTTACAAAACGACCCCGCAGATATTCCCTTATTATTAGCCAAATTAGCCGAAGGATACGACTTAGTAAGCGGTTGGCGACAGCAAAGACATGATAAAGCTCTAACTAGACTGCTGCCTTCTAAAATTGCCAACTGGCTGATCGGTAAAGTAACGGGAGTTAAAATTCACGATTACGGCTGTTCTCTCAAAGCCTATCGTGGCGAATTGCTTGCAGACATGAACCTATATGGCGAACTACATCGCTTTTTACCCGCACTAGCCTATATTGAAGGAGCGAGAATCACTGAAATCCCCGTCAGACACCATCCGCGTCGCTTTGGACGGAGTAAGTATGGTCTGGGTAGAACCATCCGAGTAGTGATGGATTTGCTAACGGTCTTCTTTATGAAGAAGTTCTTGACTCGCCCGATGCACGTATTTGGCTTATGGGGTTTGATTTCTTTAGTGGCTGGTGTGGCAATGGGCTTGTATTTAACAATCGTTAAATTGGTCTTTCAGCAAAACATAGGCGATCGCCCCCTGTTAATTCTGGCAGTTTTATTAGTAATTACGGGGATACAGTTATTTTCTTTTGGTTTGGTAACGGAATTATTAATGCGAACCTATCACGAATCGCAAAAAAGACCTATTTATAGAATTAGAGATGTTATTAAACATTGAACAATGAACAGTGAGCAATGAACAATGCTAAATGCTAAATGTCTTTTAAACTACGCTGCTAAATGTTGTCGAACTACGCTAACTAAGTTATTCGTCCAGTAATTGGTTAACTCTAAATTAATTGCTTCGACCATAACTCGAATTACGGGTTCGGTTCCAGAGGCGCGAACTAAAACTCTGCCCTGTTTTCCCATAGCAGTTTCGGCTTGAGATATTGCCTGTTGCAAAGGTTCGCATTCTTGCCAGCAACTGCGGCGATCGCTATCTTCGACTCTAACATTTTGCAGAATTTGGGGATAGGTTTGAAAACTACCGTCAACTAATTCTGTTAGAGAAACTTTAGACTGGCGCACCAATGCAGATAGATGCAGCGCGGTTTGAATGCCGTCTCCCGTAACGCCATGATGGTGACAGAGAATATGTCCCGATTGTTCTCCTCCCAACATAGCTCCCGTACGCCACATAGCCGCTTGTACGTGGCGATCGCCAACAGAAGTTCTTTGTAGTTTACCACCAGAACCCAGCCAGGCTCTTTCAAAACCTAAGTTTGCCATTACCGTAGCAATAATTAAATTATCTGGTAGCTGCTGCTGCTGTTTGAGACAATTGCCCCAAAGATAGAGAATATAATCGCCGTCTACGACCCTACCGCAACCATCTACCGCAATAACGCGATCGGCATCTCCATCAAAGGCAAATCCCAAATCTGCCTGATATGCTGTTACTGCCTGCTGAAGCAAATCGAGATGAGTCGAGCCACAGCCAACGTTGATACAGTCGCCATCGGGTAATTGATGCAGGCTAATAACTTCTGCTCCTAGCTGTTTAAACATAGCTGGTGCGATATTTACCGCCGCACCCCAAGCCAAATCTAAAACCACTCGCATTCCCGTCAGATCGAGGGCAGCAGGCAGAGATTGTCTGAGGATTTGACTGTAGTTTTCCAATAATTTTGGGCGATAGTAGTGTTTGCCCCAACTGCGATCGCTATTTTCTGGCTCTGTTGCTCTCAGTTGCTGTTCGATTTTTTGAGTTAGTAGATCGTCAAGTTTGGTGCCTTTGCTGCTAAAAAATTTAATGCCGTTATCTTCTGGAGGATTGTGACTGGCAGAAATCATAATTCCCCCTGCTGCCCCACTATCTTTGGTTAGAGTAGCAACGCCAGGAGTGGGGCATAAACCCAAGTGCCAGACATCCAAACCTGCCGCAGTCAAACCCGCCGAGATCGCCATAGCTAGAGTATCGCTGGAGTTACGAGAATCTTGCCCGATAATTACGGGCGCATCATCGGCAGTGGTTTCTCGTAAAACTTTGCCCGCACAGTAACCCAAATGTAAAGCAAAAGGAGCAGTGAGCAGTTTCCCTGCTTTGCCCCGAATACCATCAGTACCAAATAAAGGTGTTTTGGGTAATAAATTAGTATCTACGTCCGCTCTGACAAATAACTGCATTGAATCACTCACACCTACAGACTCCTCATTTAAAAAAATCAGTTTAATCGAACAATACCTTATATCGCCTAAGCGAAAAAAATTTAAAAATCGAACTACGTACCATAGTTTATCAGCAGGAATAGACCAAGGATAACGAATAGATCGGAAATTCGTCTAGCATTAAATATTGTTTACCTGTCTGCAAGTCCAATCTAGTTATGTCAAAAAAAATGTTTGTAGACCGCCTGATCGAGCAAATTAAAGCCAAAAATACTCCTTTTATCGTAGGTTTAGATCCATCTCTAAGCAAAATGCCTCCTTGGTTTCTTACCCAACAGCAAATCGATCGCTACAGCACCGCTGCTCAATGCGCCGAAGCAATTTATCAGTACAATTTAATGGTTTTAGAGGCAGTTGCCGATCTCGTACCTGCGGTCAAACCTCAGTGTGCTTATTACGAGCTTTTTGGGGCTGAAGGATTTCGGGCATTAGAAAAAACTATCGTGGCAGCACGCGAGCGAGGATTACTAATAATATTGGATGCCAAACGTGGTGATATTGCTTCTACAGCCGAAGCTTACGCTAAAAGCTATCTTCCCAGTCAGCCGTCACCACCCTTAGAAGCAGACGCTTTGACTATCGTGCCTTATTTGGGAACCGATTGCCTGGAGCCATTTATCTCCGAAGCGAATAACTGGGGGAAAGGAATTTTTGTCTGTGTAAAAACATCTAATCCTGGCGGAGCGGTAGTTCAAGATTGTACGATTGGCGATCGCTATTTATATGAAATTGTTGGCGATTTAGTACGAGATGAAGCAGAAAAAAGTCTGGGAAGTAACGGCTATAGCAGTATTGGGGCTGTCGTAGGCGCGACTCATCCCGATGCCGCCTGTCGCTTGCGATCGCAACTGCCCAATAGCTTTTTTCTCGTTCCTGGTATAGGTGCTCAAGGTGGAAGTAAAGCTGGAATTCAGGCTTGTTTTAACTCCGATGGTTTGGGAGCGGTTATTAACAGTTCTAGAGCTATTATGTATCCTCATTTATATGGCGAACGAGAATCCAATCTAGCTTCTATTAGAGATGCAGCCCAACGTGCGATCGCTCAAATCCGTGACAGTCTGTAAAATGATTTTTTTGGACTTTATAGTTGACAATTTTCCCTATATTATTGTTAATATATTTAAGGCAGATATTGGGGTGTCGCCAAGCGGTAAGGCAGCGGGTTTTGGTCTCGCCATTCCTAGGTTCGAATCCTAGCACCCCAGTTAACATAGTCTATTGGCATTGCATTATCATAGAATGGTTTAGGCTGACTAGGGGACGGTAGCAAGCTTCTGCCTGGCATCGCTTAATCGAAGCAGGCTTCAAAGAAGCCAAGTCGCGCCGCAGAAGCGATGCGGCACAGTTCTGCGCCCTGTAGAGTAAAATCTTTTCAGTCTCCCCGTCTTCTTTTCGCCTTATTAGCCCGCAACTATACAATGCCCATTTATTTATTTATTAGATCTCATATCCTCTAAGTGGCAATTCAACAATAAAAGTCGCTCCTCTGTCCATTCCTTCGCTGCGAGCTACAATTATGCCGCCATGAAGTTCTACTAAGTAACGTGCGACTACTAGTCCAAAACCCAAACTTGACTCCGATTCTGTTTCTGTAAACTCGAACTGAGTTTTACCAAAGCGAACGAAAATGTAAGGTAGATCGTCAGGTGAAATTCCCTTACCAGAATCAGATACGCTAACCCGAACGCGATCGCTAAGTTTTTTGAGAGTTATACTAACTTTGCTTCCAGGAGGGCTAAATTTAATTGCATTAGTCAACAAATTCCAGAACACTTGCTGTAGGCGTTGCGGATCGCCATCAATTTCTGCTGAATCTTGCTTTAAGTCTGGCTGTAATTCGATTTGTTTTGCCTCAGCTAGCAGTCTAACGCTATCGATCGCCATAGATATTGTTGCTGAGAGTGGCACTGGCAACCAGATTAATTTTAAATCGCCGCGAATGACTCTAGCCACGTCTAGCGAACGCTCGATTAGTTGATGTTGAGTTTTAGCATTACGTTCGATGATTTTTATTGCCTTTTGCGTTTGCTCGCCAGCAAGCTGACCACTACTTAATAGCTGTACCCAACCCAATACAGCATTTAAGGGAGTTCGCAACTCGCGAGAAAGAGTAGCAAAAAGTTTGTTTTTTAGGGAGTTAGCAATTTCGGCTTCTTCTCTAGCTTGGCGTTCGCGCTGTAATAATTCTGCCCGCTCGCGCTCTGCTTGGTGGTAAATGGTTATGTCTTCAACCGCGCCTTCATAATAAATGATTTCACCAGTCAAATTTTTGACAGCGATAGCATTATGTCTCAATAAAATAGTTTTGCCATTTTGACAGCGAGCCTGGACTTCAAAATTTTCAATTGCGACATCTTCTTCTAACTGTTTTTGCCAATCTCGTTCTTGTTGGTAATTTAAATAAAACTTAGATAAATTGCAGTTTAATAATTCTTCTCGACTTTTATAGCCAAACATTTTGACTAAGGTTGAATTAGCTTCTAAAATTTCTCCTTGAGGATTGAGGCGATATAGTCCTACTGGTGCGCGCTCGAAAAGGCGATCGTATCGCTGCTTTAGTTCTGATAGAGCTTGTTGCTGGTTTATTTTATTCCAAATAGAGCCGACTGCGGCCGCTAACTTAGCATAGTGTAAAGAAGTCTTGATTATGTAATCATCAAGTCCAGCTTTCATAGCTCGAACCGCAACTTCTTCGCTACCAGTTCCAGTAAACATAATTACAGGACACTCTGGTTGTTGCTGTTTGATAGTGTGTAAAATATCTATTCCCGTCGTCCAGCAAAGTTGATAATCGGTGACGACAAAATTGAAGTCATTTGCCTGTAGTGCTAGAGCCAGGCTAGCATTTTCATTAATTTCCCAATATTTAAGCTCAGGAAAAATGCGCTTCAGTTCTCGTAGAACTAATAAGCGGTCGTCGGGATTATCATCAATTATCAGTATTCGTAGCTCAGACATTATTAATAGAGAATGAAGCTTATGCTATTTACGATATCCCTGATTTTAATCTCCTACTAAATGATAGTTTAGCAAACGTAGAGCGATCGCAGCTAAAATGTCAATCAATCCAGATTATTTCCGTTTCTTCAAAAGATTCTGTTAGAGAAATATTTTCTTGGTTCTCATAAATATTCTCAAAGCCTTTGAGATTTGAATTTTCTCTAGTAGATTGCTGCTCTATGTTGTAGTTGGGCTGGTGTTTGCTTAACAAAGGTGAGGCATTGACTTCTTGAGGAAATAAATAGGTTAAAAAGAAATCGAGTGTTTTAGATTTAAGTAATCCTTGAAGAACGGCAACGGTACCAAAGCGAACTCCCGTATGTTTGTGTTCTTTTAATATGGTTTCTATGTGTTTGGTTTCTAAGAGTGCCGACTTTTGTAAATAGTAACCGAGAGGCTTTCTAATTTGTTTTCTCGTTAATTCCAACCAGTCTTCAGCAAAAAAGTCAGCAGTTTCGGACTTGAGCCAACCTCGCATAGCCAAAATTTCTCCCAAACGAAAATCGGGATAGGCAAGGCGATCGTGTAATGCCACATCGAGTTGAGGAGGGGAAACTAAATCGGCTTCTAGCAAAACCCGTCCAATAAGTTTGGGTCGAACAATAAAAGAACGATCTTGAGTCATAGCGTTTTGGTAATAAAGAATAAACTATGATTTTTACTTGGTTCTTTTATGATGTAGCCTAAGTTAAAGTTTCAGGTTTATTTTATGTAAATTCTCGGAAATGAAATTTAAATAATAGATGAAAATTAGCGATCGCATAGAAAAAATTACTAGTTGGCAACCCGTTCGGTATTGCCATTTTTAACCCACCCTTCTTGTTCATTCCAGGGAAGAAGCACTCTTTGCCAATTACTATCTGCCGATACTTCTAAAACTATAATTTCAGCATCATAGCCAATACCACCAATCCTTTCAGCATCGAGACTGGGTTCGGCTCGCAAGCTCAAACCTTCCGACCAAGTTACTTTAGCTTTATAGGCATTTGGTGGTAATTCTGGCTCTGGCTCTGGTTCTGGCTCTGGTTCTGATGCTACCGCTTCCTCTTTAGAGTTGCTTTTAGCAGCAGCGGCATTTTGTTGCTGTATTTCTTTTTGTCCTTCAGCAGTTTCTTCGTAAAAAATGGGTTTTTTGGGACGTACTGACATACTTTTAAAGTATAAGTAACCAACACCTCCGATCGCTCCAGTAATTAGAGCGACTCCCAAAAAAAAGCCGAGAATTAATTGAGCGGCAACCGATAAACGGCTAGTCCAGATATTTTTAGTCATGGTTTAATTTAAGTGACTTTGAATGCGATCGCTCAAGCTAGTATTTTTTGAAGCCAGACGCGCTTTTCCTGCCTCTACCCACTGTTGCAAAAACTGAATCTGCTCTTGAGCGGTTTTGGCAAGCGGGATAATCTGACTGGCTGCCTCAAGAATATCATCGGTAACAAAGTCACGGTTTTGACTAAAGCCGATGTGCATCGCTTCAATAATAGTTTGTTCGATTTCGGCACCAGAAAATTCTGGAGTTTCATATGCCAGTCGCTGAATATCGTAACTTCCCAAATTGTGGGGACGCAACCTGGCTAAATGAACTTTAAAGATTGCCTCTCTTTCTTCGCGACTTGGTAAGCCGACAAAAAATACTTCGTCAAATCTGCCTTTACGCAGCATTTCGGGAGGTAAAGCACGAATATTGTTGGCTGTGGCAACTACAAACACGGGAGATTGTTTTTCTGCCAACCAGTTAATAAACGTACCAAAAACGCGGCTGGTAGTACCAGAATCGCCCTTCCCATCGATACCCGCAAATCCTTTATCGATTTCATCAATCCATAAAATACAGGGAGAGAGTGCCTCTGCTAGTTCTACAGTTTGTCTGGTACGCGATTCCGACTCGCCAACCAAGCCACCAAACAAGCGCCCAACATCCAAGCGCAGTAAGGGTAAATGCCAGTGGTGAGCGATCGCTTTAGCCGTTAGAGATTTACCCGTACCCTGGATTCCTACCAGTAATAAACCTCTGGGATGGGGCAACCCATAGGCTCTGGCACGTTCGCCAAATGCCCCACCCCGTCTGAGCAACCAATCTTTGAGATTGTCCAAACCGCCAATGTCGGAAATTTGTTCGGTAGCGGGATAAAAATCGAGAATTTGTGTTTGGCGAATTGACTGACGTTTTTCTTCTAAAATTAGTTCGGCATCTTCGGGTTCGAGTCTACCATGAGTGGCGATCGCCATAGTTAAAACTCTTCTAATTCTTTCTAAAGATAGTCCCCGAGCCGATCGCACCAGTTCATCCAAGAGTTGTTCCGAGAGATTTTGCTCTGTCGCCCCAATCAATCTTTGAATTTCGGTTCTAATTTCTGGTGCTGTAGGCAAAGGAAAATCGACCACGGTTAAAACTTCAGTTAGTTCGGCAGGGATTTCAATCTGTGGCGCGACGATAACAATATTTTTGGGTTGGGATTTTAGGTTACGCGCTAAGTTTCTCAACTGACGAGAAACCGAAATATCTTCTAGAAAGCGGTGAAAATCTCTGAGAATAAAAATACCGCCTGCCCTTTCTGGAACTTTATCGGTGATAAATTCTAATGCCTGTAGGGGGTTGCGTTTGCCAAAACCCTTAAAGTTAGGATTATCCTGATAACCGCTTACGAAATCCCAAACATAAACATTGCGGTTGCCTAATTTTTGTGCCACTGTGGCGATCGCTTTTTCTAATCTTTCTTCTTCCGTAGTAGGAATATAAATTAGCGGATAACAGGCTCTTAGTAGTAAACCAAACTCTTTGTAAAAATTCATGGTTAAAGTTGGGGAACGGGGAACAGGGAATAGCGATTTGCAGCTAGTTTGTCTAAATCCTAGTGACTAGTGCTTAGTGCCTCTTTGTTAAAAATCAGCATTGAGAGGAGTTCTAGGAAAAGGAATAACATCGCGAATATTGGTCATGCCCGTCATAAACTGAACTAGTCTTTCAAACCCCAAACCAAAACCAGCATGAGGTACGCTACCGTAGCGGCGCAAGTCTAAATACCACCAGAGATCGTCGGCAATAATATTAGCTTCCGCGATGCGTTTTTCTAAAATATCCAGTCTTTCTTCCCGTTGGGAACCGCCGATGATTTCGCCAATACCAGGGGCGATAACGTCCATTGCAGCAACAGTTTTCTCATCATCGTCCAAACGCATATAAAAAGCTTTGATTTCTTTGGGATAGTTGGTAATAATTGCGGGTTTGTGAAACAGTTCTTCTGCTAAATAGCGTTCGTGTTCTGACTGGAGATCGATACCCCAGGAAACGGGAAATTCAAACTTTTTCTTAGCTTTTTCTAATAAAGCAACAGCTTCGGTGTAGGTAACGCGCTCGAACTCGCTGTTAATAATATTTTCGGCTTTAGCCAGTAGAGTTTTATCGACCCACTTGTTAAAAAACTCCATATCTTCGGGACAGTTATCTAAGACATATTTAAAAATATATTTGAGAAACTCCTCTGCCAGGTTTTGGTCGCCTTCTAAGTCACAAAAAGCCATTTCTGGTTCTACCATCCAAAACTCTGCTAAATGTCTGGAGGTGTTAGAATTTTCGGCGCGAAACGTAGGACCAAAAGTATAGACATTTTGAAACGCTAACGCCATTACTTCAGCCTGTAACTGTCCGCTAACAGTAAGATAGGCAGGCTTGCCAAAAAAGTCCTGGGTGTAGTCTACTTCTCCCGACTCGGTCTTGGGTACGTCTTTTAAATTTAAATTGGTGACGGTAAATAGTTCTCCCGCCCCCTCACAGTCACTGGCGGTAATAATTGGGCTATGTATCCATAAAAAATGCCGTTCTTGAAAAAACTGATGGATGGCGTTAGCACAGGCATTTCTAACACGAAACACCGCACCTAAAGTATTGGTACGCGATCGCAAATGGCTAATAGTACGTAAAAACTCAAACGAGTGACGTTTTTTTTGTAAAGGATAGGTTTCAGGATCGGCTTCGCCATAGACGGTGACGGAATTAGCTTTAAGCTCGATTTTTTGTCCTTTTCCTGGCGACTCTACCAGCGTTCCCGTAACTTCAACCGCAGCACCAGTAGCTAACTGTTTGAGAATAGTGTCATAGTTTGGCAAGTCGGCATCGAGAACTACCTGCAAACCTGCTAGAGACGAACCATCGTTAATTTCGCTAAAGGCAAAGTTTTTTAGTTCTCGCTTGGTTCTTACCCAACCTTTAATAGTTGCGGTTTCATCTGGTTGTCCGTGTTTGAGTATTTCTGCAATGCGTCTGGTTGCCATATCTTACTGTTAGTTAAGAGCAATTTAAAATTGAAGGTTAGTCCGATCTGATACCTAAATATTTGTTTATAAGGGTTTTCAAAGAGAGCGAGAACCAAATTAAAACATAGAAAAAGTTCTCAAGCGATCGATCTATATTTATAGTGCTTAGTGTCTATAAAGAACTACACAGCTCTCGTTCGATCGAAAACTACCGTATTTAAATTATTTTATAGTGGTTCCTCGGTTAAATGTGCTTCAAAATCGATTAACTCGTGACCAAAGTAAAGCGCGAACTAAAGCAATTGTAAAAAAAATCAACCTCACTAAAGCTCGACTTAATTAGTCAAAACCGCCATAAAAGCGAAATTACGCCCAAATTTGCTAATATTCAAATATTTTTAAGTTTTGCCAGGGAACAATGGTTTGCTTGTCTAGTCTACACACACAGTTAGTTTTATATCAAACAGGGGTAAATGAACCAAGAATATCAACAAGAATTTATGCGGTATGAAAGTACTAAAGAACAGGCAACCAAGCTACTTTGCAATTATCTCAACCCCAGACGTGATATAGATTGCGATGAGGAAATTATTGAAATAATCGATTTATTCTTTGAGGCGATCGCCAGTCGTATTAAATGTATAAATCTTTTATCTCAGCTAGAAATAGAAGAGTGTATGGAACACGAAGAAAACGAATTAGAATGAATATTATTTTTATGTAACTATAGTAGAATTTTTGCCTAAATTTGGCGATGCTAGTATGTAGCGATCGCCAAATTTGAAATAAGAAATAGATATTATTTGTTATCTACATAGGAGTAGCTGAAAAAAGAAGAAAGCGCACCAATTTACAGAGACAAACCCGTTTGCAGCCAAAAAAGATTGCAAAACACTCAAGCAATTTGAGACTTTATTTGCTATTTTTTCTACCGAAAAACAACGTTTTGTGTTATTCTTACTTAGTACGAACAAATTGGGATTGTAGTTCAGCTGGTTAGAATGCCTGCCTGTCACGCAGGAGGTCGCGGGTTCGAGTCCCGTCAGTCCCGTTTTAGCACTACTGTATAAACTAGCATTTACAAACAAAAATTTTAGACATCTGAGAATGAGAGCTTTCTATTATTTTTCTAGTAAAAGTGCTGGTTCTATACGAACACATTCTTATTGTCCACTGTTCGCTGTTTACCCGTCTTATGAATCTAACAAACTTTCTTTGGTATTACGGCGAGTGAAAGGATTCCAAGTGTTCAACTCATTACCAGGATAGTTTAATAAGGCGGCGCGATCGCCTTCGCTCAATCCCTGCACCATGCCAAAATCGGCTCCAGCAATATTTTGCAAATTGTCTAGATTGGCATTAGTAAGATCGGCAGCGCGAAGATCTGCACCTTTTAATTCTGCACCACCTAAGAAAGCACTACGCAGACTCGCGCCAGTCAAAAAAGCTTTTTGTAAGTTAGCACTACCCAAAGCAACATCATCTAGAATTGCTTCGGTCAAGTCTGCACCGCTGAGATATGCCGCAATCATTTTAGCTCCCGACAGATCCACACCTCGCAGGTTAGCAGTGTTGAGATAAGCTCCATTGAGCATTGCACCAGGTCCGATAGCTCCCGAATTTTTGTAGTCAAATCCTTCAGGGAAAACAGTTTCTCTGTCGTATAAAGCGAGTTTGAGATTTATATTTTCTAGATTGGTTTGACTTAAATTGGCTCTACGAAGATCGGCACGATAGAGATAAGCTTCTTTTAAATTAGCTTCTGTCAGATTTGCCCCTTTCAAATCTGCATTACGCAAATCGGCTTTTTCTAAATTTCCTTTACTAAGATTGATCTCTCTTAGATCTGCATTAGTTAAAATAGTTCGAGCTAAATTAACCTCGATCAAATTCGCTCCTTTTAACGCGATCGCATATAAATCTTGTTGGCTGAAATCGGCTGCTACTAAACTATCTCCTGACTTCAGTTTGGTCAGAATTACAGTAGATGCAGAAGCAGAAGTTGTCATTTCATTTATCATTGGTTTGGAAGCAAGCTTTTCACTGTTCAATCTTCGGCGATCGGTCGTAATCTCTTATACTTACCTTATCGATCGTTTATTATTTATTTTTATCGCTGAATGTTCGTTTGGTTTCATTCTTAGATAGTGATTTTGCTAATTTACAATTTTGCACGGCGTTTAGCAATACCAATCTCTCAATCGAAAAAGTGTGTCTGTTAGTTTATAGCTCGAACTTACTGCGTTTTCACATAAGTAAACCCCATATAGATCTGACTCAAAAGAGCTTAAAGCTTATGGCTACACCGCTTCGCGGAAGCGCGCTACGAATAAGCTAATTTTAAACGTAGTCCATACAACTAAAAACGGCTGTAAAATCTTTCCTATTTACTTATCTCAGTCTGCTAAACATCTTTAGAGTAGCTATACCCGATAAACCAATCAAAGAGATACCGCCGAAAAAAAACACCAAATGAGCAATTGGTCCCAAACCCAAATGCAGCGTAAACAGCCAGCAAAATAAGCTCGTGGATACTAGTAGAACTAAAATTGAGATAATAAAATTCATGACTAAAAAATGTTATTTTATATACAAACAATAGCGGAATTGACATACGTTTGTAAAAAAATAGTTGGTTTGTTTGGTCAAAAATTATTACGAAAAGTTACTAATACGCTAAATTAAGTAGGGCAAAACAGAAACTAAAACAGCAGCAATTATTTAAGCTGCTTCAGTTGAAGAAAATGCGGGAACGATTCTAGCTCAAACATGGATTTGAGCTTTTTAGCACTTGTAGGTTTGGCAAATAAGTATCCCTGTGCGTATTTACAATCTAAATTTCTCAGTCGGTTGAATTGTTGGATAGTTTCTACTCCTTCAGCGATCGTATCCATACCAAGAGTATGCGCCAAGGTGATAATAGTTTTAATAATCTCGAAGCTTTCGCGATCGCTATTGAGTTTGCTGACAAAAGAGCGATCGATTTTTAGATTGTCTATTGGCAAACGCTGTAAATAACTTAGAGATGAATAACCAGTACCAAAATCATCGATACTAAGCTTAACTTGACGGCGTTTAATTTCTGTCAAAATCTTGTAGGTTTTTTTGCCCGAATCTACTAATGCTCTTTCAATAATTTCCAATCTCAAACACCTACCATCTAAACCCGTTTCGGCTAAAATTCGCTCTAACTTTTTGACGAAGTTAGGTTCTTGTATTTGTTGACTGGCTACATTGACGTTTATTTTTAATGAATCGATTCGAGGAAGATGGGCAAAATTTTGCTGCCAAATACGGAGTTGCCGACAGGCTTCTGTCATGACCCAATCGCCAATCGCTACTATCAGACCCGTATCTTCGGCAACGGAGACAAAATCTACAGGATGAATTAAACCTTTTTCTGGATGTCGCCAACGAATTAAAGCTTCAAAACCCGCTAATGCTCCATCTGTTAGAGACACGATTGGTTGATAGAACATGGTAAATTCATTTCGTTCCAAAGCTAGATGGAGATCGCGCTCTAGATCGATCGCCTTAAGCGTTTCCAGGTACATAACTCGATCGAATACTTCATAACAGGCTTTTCCTTTAGCTTTGGCTCGATACATAGCAATATCGGCATCGCGTAAAATATCGGAACTATTCTCATAACCCGTAGAACTAAGAGCAATGCCAATACTGGCACTGGTAAAAACCGTTTGACCCTGTAAGTTAAAAGTCGATTGCAGTTGCTGATTGATGCGATCGCCAACAATAGTAGCATCTTTTAGGTGTGTGATGTTATCGAGTAAAATGACAAACTCATCGCCGCCTAGACGCGCTAAAGTATCGGTATCGCGTAGATTTTTGGTTAATAATTTAGAGATGGCAACTAGCAAGCGATCTCCTACTAGATGACCCTGACTGTCGTTAATAATTTTAAAGCGATCGAGATCGATAAACAGCAAGGCGAAAAGATAATCGGGATTGCGTTTGGCAATTTGCAAAGAACGCTCGATGCGATCCATTAACAGGCTGCGATTGGGTAGTCCTGTCAATCCATCATACAGAGCATCTTGCATTAGCTTTTGTTCGGCTTTTTGGCGTTCTTTAATTTCTTGCTGTAGTTCGCGATTGATAAGTTCTAACTTTTGATTTGCCGCTCGTAATTCAGCAGTGCGATCGCTTATTTTTTGTTCTAGTTGCTGATTTAACTGCGTTATTTCTGCTTTGGCTGACTGGAGAGCGAGTTGATTTTTGACTCTAGCCAAAACTTCTTCGATTTGAAAAGGTTTGGTAACATAGTCTACGCCTCCAACTTCAAAAGCTCTAACTTTATCCAAAACATCATCTAAAGCACTGAGAAAGATTACGGGAATATCTTTGGTGGCAGCATTGGCTTTGAGTTTTTGACATACCGTATAGCCATCCATATCTGGCATTTTAATATCTAGCAAAATTAAATCGGGAGTAATTTTCTGTGCCACTTTCAAAGCTACAGCACCGTTTTTAGCACAGCGAACTTTATAACCTCGTTCGTTGAGGGTGTCAGATAGAACTCGTAAATTATCCGCGATATCGTCTACAACTAGAATATTGTTCATTATTAATTCTTAATTTTGACTGTTTGCTCCACGAGTTTGACAATGTCATCAAAATCAAAATCATTAACTTTGTCTTGCAGTGCCCTTGCTAGTAAAGCGTGTTTGTCTGGTATTTGCTGAAGTAATTCTGCAACGATCTCTTCGTCCAGTTCGGCAGCGGCTTGCTCTAGCCGAGCCAACCAGTCACCAGGCATAATTGTTAACGCCGCAGGTTCGAGAACGAAATTGGAGTTGAGATTGGTTAGAATGTCTTCCGATTCGGTATTTTCGGCGTAGATATAGCGAACCCCCAAATATTCCGCCATCTTGTCGAATAAAACTTCCTCTCGAAATGGTTTGCGAACAAAGTCATCACATCCTGCCGATAGCACGATGGCTTGCTCTTCCTCAAAGGTAGATGCGGTTAGAGCGATAATATAGGTAGCCTGACCTTTGAGGTGTGATTTGATGTATTCGGTGGTTTCATAACCGTTCATGACGGGCATCCGCATATCCATCCAAATTAGATGGGGCTGCCACTGTTCCCATATAGCGATCGCTTCTTTACCATTAACGGCTTCTCTAACTTCAAAGCCAATCGGTTTGAGAAGTTTTAAGACTATTTGGCGATTTTCCCAGCGATCGTCTACAACTAAAATGCGATAATTGGGCTGGTTGGGTTCTAGAGCGATAACTTTTTGGTAGCGTTTTTGCGGCTGAAGTTCTTCTGTAAGAGCGGGTTTGGCGATGATATTGAATCTAAATACCGTTCCCATTCCCAATTGACTGCTAACGACAATATCTCCCCCCATCAACTGCACGAATTTACGACTGATAGGTAAACCCAAACCCGTTCCTTCTTCTGATTGTCTGCCCGTTTCGGTTTGGGTAAAAGTTTCAAAGAGAGTATCTAATTCTTCAGGGGCAATACCCGCGCCAGTGTCTTCAATTTCAAACAATAAAGTATAGGTATCTACTAGATCTGGTTTGACCCGCAGAGTTACGCCACCTTCGGAGGTGAATTTAAGAGCGTTGTTGAGTAAATTAATTAATACCTGACGTAGTTTGCGTTCGTCGGTACGAATATATCGTGGTGTATCGGGATGCTTATCGAATAAAAGCTGTAAATTTTGAGCGTCGGCTTTAAACTCTAGCATTTCTTGAGTAGTGTCGAGCAGTCGATATAAGTCGAAGCTGTGGGGATTGAGAGTAATACGTCCCGCTTCGATTTTTGACATATCTAAAACATCGTTGATTAGAGCTAGCAAATGTTCGCCACTGCGATTGACAATGGCTAAATTTTCTAACTGCGATCGCGATGCGGTTTTGTCTCGCTGCATAATTTGAGTAAAGCCGAGAATAGCGTTGAGAGGAGTCCGCAATTCGTGACTCATGTTTGCCAGAAAAGTGCTTTTAGCTTTATTGGCTACTTCGGCTTTTTCTTTGGCTACCTGTAGTTCGTGAGTACGTTCGTCAACACGATTTTCTAATTGTTGATTATTTTTTTCTAACTCTTTATTGGCTGTATCTAATTGAGCGAAGGAATATCGTAATTGCTCTGTCATACTATTGAAAGATTGGGCTAGAACGTTGAGTTCGTTGACTCCTCTGACTTTTACAGCTCGCTCGAAATCTCCGTTGGCGATCGCACTACTGGCAGCACTCAAGCGACGAATGGGTTTGGTTATCCAACGAGAGGTACTACTGCCTATTAAAATTGCTACTAACAAAGAGGCGATGCAAAGCAAAACTGTAGTGCGGTTGTTGGCGTGAATTTTTGCCATAAAGTCAGATTCTGGCACGGTCACTACTACTAGCCAATCTAAACCCAGTTCATCTCGCCAGGGGGTTACTTGGGTAAAATGACGTTCGCCTTCAATCTCAAACTCAAGCTGTTGTGAAGCATCGATGTTTTGGAAACTACCAAATTTAGTTTTTAAAAATTTAGCCGTGGATTTAACTATAGAATCGCTACTGTTTTCTACATTAAGTCGCTGTGCTTCTTCTGCCACCATTTTGTATGGTAGTTCGTCGATAGAGCTAGCAACCACCGCACCATTCCGCTCGAAAATAACTACTTCAGCCGCAGGACTAATTTCAATATCGCGTAAAAACTCGCTAATACCTTTTAGCTGCAAATCGGCTCCCGTGGTAGCAACTAACTCATTGGTTCGATTGTAAATAGGAAAAGTGATCGCAACGGATAAAATATCGGGAAAGCCATCCCAGGCATAAATCTCATTCCAAATTGGTTTTTTGGCTTTTACTACTTCTGCATACCAAGATTCCTCAAACGGATTGTATTCAGCCTCATCCACAACTTCTAGGCGATTTCCTCTATCATCGGTAGAAAAAGTGTCGGCTTGCCAATTAGTTTCTGGTGAAATTTCGTCGATAGTTACGCCAGCACCTTCTAACCAACGTCCCGCACCAACATACTCTCCTGTAGATACGATGAGATAATCGATATATCCTACATTTTGGTGTACCTGTAATTGATTCCAAAAATAGCGTCCAGAGGTTTTGTAATCGTATAGGTCGATTATGCCTAGCTCGATCGCTCTAGCATTAATTCGAGCAATATTTTCTGCCGTCGCCAAATAATTATCTAAATGTAGAGATACGCGATCGCTTACTTCTTCCTGTAAGTCTGTAGCTAGATCGTTGACTGCTTTTTGTCCGTTACGAAACGATAGATAACCAGTAATACTTACGGCAGCCACAATTTGCAATACAAACGGCACTACTAAAACTAAAGGCAAAGAAATCCCTTTTATGGCTTTAGATAGAGAACCGCTGTCAGTGACAGATATTTTTTTTTCTCGATTTGAGTTCATAAAGAATCTAACTTTTAGGCTTTGGCAGAAAACTTTTAAGATCGAGCCACTATTTTACTGTTCCCTTTTATTGCCTAAAAATTCAACCTCAATATCTTAATAGTTGAGAAATATTTTTCTAGCATTGGCAAATAATTTGAATACATCCTCAAACACATTAATTTTTTAAATGCTCAAATTTGATGACTTAATCAATTAAAAATGACAAAAAACGTTTTAACTACTTCAGTATATTTACTGAATTTAACAGCAATGTGTTAGCAAGTAAAAATTAAAAATTATCGTTGACAAAAAACTTTAAAACAACTTACTTTTTAAAAAAATTAGGTTGATGAAGACTAGGCTTATTACCAGAAAATTGTCGCCGTATTGTAGTTAATGCAACCACAAAGATCTTGAGTTTTTAACGAGCATTTGAAGTAATGCTATAAAAATGCAACAAGAATAACTTTAATGTATCGATCTTGTTTCGTTAGATAGAGTACGACAAGTTTTAATTCTGCTATTTATTTACATAGTTGATAATTGCGGTAATTTTTAAACATTTTTCTGTTATTAGCAATTACGACATAAGATGAAACACAATTTTCGATAATATAATATGGCTAACAAACAACCCAACTACATAAATCGCGAAAAAGACGAATTTGATAAAGACCTCAATCCTCAGCCAATGGCTGGTCAGAACGTCGGTGCAGAAGCCAACCAGCCAGGAAGATTTGAGAGAACGGCTATGGATGTTGATGGGTTACAGCAAAAGTTGGAAGGTTTTAGTAATGACGAGCTAAGTCAAATTCCGATATTAAAACCAGGGACTCGCCTCAAACAGGGTGCTACCTATATCAATCTTAACGATCCTGCCCGTCAAGAATTTACGGCAATGGGAGACATGGAAGCCGACGACAATAACTTGTTCGTACCTAAAGACGAAGTAGGTTATTTAATTTGGAATCGTTTGACAGGGGTGGAAAGGTAGTTTCAAATTGCAATGAGCAATGAGCAATGAGCAATGAATTTTGACTGCTGAGTTTAAAAATTAGTAAATGAAAAATTGTTCACTGTTCATTGTTGTGAAGGTTCTAGTCTGAATGTTTGTGGAAACTCGGTTTGAGAACACAGGCACAATTAGAATCCTCAGTTTCTATCTGTATAGTGGCGTGTTCGATCGCAAAATGTTCGTGTAGTCTGTAGCGAATATCATTTAAGAAGCGATCGCCAGGAAAACCATCGGGCATTACTAAATGTGCGGTAAGCGCGATTTCAGTAGTACTCATCGCCCAAATATGCAGATCGTGGACTCGAATGACTCCAGGTAGTTCTGTTAAAAATGTTTCTACCGCTCGTGGTTCGATTGCTTGAGGTACGGCATCAAGTGATAGTTTCAGCGAATCTAAAAATAGTTGCCAGGTACTAACAATTACTACCACGACAATAATTAGACTAATGACGGGATCGAACCAGGTCCAACCCGTAACCAGAATGGCAATACCTGCCAAAACCACTCCCAAAGACACCAGTGCGTCTGCTGCCATGTGCAGAAACGCCCCACGAATGTTGAGATTTTCTCGACGACCAGACATAAACAATAGGGCAGTTACGGTATTAATTACCACTCCTATTGCCGCTACTACGATAATTGTCGTACCCGCAACCGAACTAGGATTGGCAAAACGTCGAATAGCCTCAGTTGCAATACCTCCCATCGCCAACAGCAGAATAGAAGCATTTAACAATGCCGCCAAAATAGAAGAACGCCGCCAGCCATAGGTAAAACGTTTTGATGGCGGACGCTGCGCCAACCAGCTAGCACCCCAAGCAATTAAAAGTCCTAAAACATCGCTAAGATTGTGTCCCGCATCGGCAAGTAGTGCCAAAGACTGAGTTAAAAATCCAAACCCGCCTTCAATTATTACGAATGCTACATTGAGCAAAGTGCCGATAATAAAAGCGCGATTGTAATTATCGGGCTGATGATGGTGATGGTGATGATTATGGCTGTGACCGTGATGGTGCGTCATGTCGATATTTATACTAAATCCTGTTTAGATATGCCACTTATAAATTATGTAAGGTAAAAGGATTTTAAACTGTTTTTACGTTTATGTTTATCAAGCATTTTTTGCAAATTAACTTGAGTATTATAGGCGCGATCGCGCTTTGTCTGAGTTAATTATAAATAAGTTTGATGAGAATAAAATTAGCTGGAGACATCCATCGAGCTATTGGCTATTATTGGATTTCTCATGTCAGACAGTAAAGTAAGATGCTATTATTCTTGGAAAAATGGCGATCGCAAATTTACTAAAACGCACATGTTGAAGATAACTTCCTGGTTATAAGTTTATAATTGTCTAGCTAATTTTTATCTGGTGAATCGCAATCTTGCTATTTTTATTTCAATCTTAATTATCGTTCCTTTAGGTTTATTCTCTAAAGTTTATACGGGAATCGGTCAAACCTGGGTTCGTGATTATTCAGGGGATATTTTATACGAAGTCCTCTGGTGTTTGGTATTTTTCTGGTTTTTTTCTAGTAAACGAGCTACTGTGATAATTCCTATTTGGGTCTTTATCGTTACTAGCATCATTGAAGTATCGCAGTTATTCTTTCACCACGTACCTGTTGCCCTACGCAAGACAATTACCTGGAAGTTATTATTAGGCTCTAGTTTTGTTTGGTGGGATTTTCTTTATTATGCGATCGGCTGTTTGTTGGGTTGGTTAATATTAAACAGGATTTACAGGCTTACAAACAAAATTTAGCTCGACATATTGTTTTTTACTGAAAATATTTTCAAATTCAATCTTATTAATGTAGTGTAATATCTTACTATTTTGATTAATGCCTAATATTCCAAATTTGAACGATTAACGAGATTAATCCAAATACCAATCCTATTAGCCCAAAAGGAATTGAAACCAACATAAACCAGCCAGATACTGCCATACTATAAAGAAGACCACCTAGATCGACCGAACCTATTTTACAGGGATTGACGTTTCCTTCGTGAAGTATGCAGTCATTGGCATTAGCGATAATACTAGCTATCAATACAGATAATACTGGAGCAAGTCCTAGTGTCAGGCTAAAAATAATTATTAATAATGATAATTTGTAGCGACGAAAAAATTGTTTCATTCAAACATCCAATCTTCACCTTTTTATATATAGAACGGTCGCAAATTAAACAATAAGAAACATTAAAAGTTCGTGCTACAGAAAGACTTAAATACAACTTATTGTTATATCAAAGAACTCAAACGCTGCACCAACTGAGGTGCTTGCAATACGCCTTCAATACGCTCTACTGGTTGACCGTTTTTAAACAAAACCAAAGTAGGCAAGGCTTCAATGCGATACTGTGAAGCCAGTTTCGGATATTTGTCCGTATCAATCTTAACTACTTGCAGGCGATCGCGTAATTGCGTTCCTACCTGTTCTAAAATCGGACTCATCATCTGACAGGGACCGCACCAAGTAGCATAAAAGTCTACCAATACTGGTTTGGGTGAATTATCTAACAGCTCTTGGAAACTAGAGAATTGCTTTTTAACTGCCATAGTGATTTGTAGTTACTAATTTGTAAATGACTGATGCTCAACCTAGTCTTAGGTACCGATCGAACTATATGATAGCTAAGTTGCAGTGCGATCGACCAAAGATAATTTATTGATGAGGGGCAAGTTATGAAATTATTACCAGAAAATTTACAACATCTCAAAGACAAAGTTGCCATTGTTACTGGTGCTTCACGAGGTATTGGTAAGGCAGCGGCTTTAGCTTTAGCCAGTCAGGGAGCTAAAGTGGTAGTAAACTATGCTCGTTCTAGCGATGCAGCAGAAGCAGTAGTCAGTGCGATCGCTGAAGCTGGAGGAGAAGCAATTGCTTTACAGGCAGATGTTTCCCAAAGCGAAGCTGTCGATAATTTAATTAAGCAAACCCAAGATAAATTCGGGCGTATCGATATTTTAGTCAACAATGCAGGTATTACTAAAGACACTCTTTTATTACGAATGAAGCCCGAACAGTGGCAAGCCGTGATCGATCTCAATCTTACGGGGGTTTTTCTCTGTACCAAAGCCGTCAGTAAAATTATGCTCAAACAGCGTAGCGGCAGAATAATTAATATTGCCTCGGTAGCAGGGCAAATGGGCAACCCAGGACAAGCCAACTACAGTGCGGCTAAAGCGGGTGTAATTGGCTTTACCAAAACCGTTGCTAAAGAACTAGCCAATCGTGGCGTTACGGTTAATGCGGTGGCACCAGGGTTTATCGAAACCGATATGACTGAAGATCTTAAGTCAGATGAGATAATCAAATTCATTCCTCTAGGTCGCTATGGCAAACCAGAGGAGGTAGCAGGCACGATTCGCTTTCTCGCTGCCGATCCTGCCGCAGCATATATTACAGGACAGGTATTTAATGTAGATGGTGGTATGGTAATGGCGTAAAAAAACGCAAGGTAGCATCTTGCTTCTACTGGGGATTGGAAAAGTCTTTGAACCAACCACGCTGCCAAAAGAAATAAATTAATCCTACAGAGATCGCTACCATCAACAACCAACAAAGCGGATAGCCCCAATACCAGTCTAATTCTGGCATATTCCAGGGAGAAACCTGAGTGTTAAAATTCATGCCGTAGATACCAGCAATAAATGTTAGGGGTATAAAAATACTGGAAATTACCGTCAGCAACTTCATGATTTCATTCATTTTATTGCTAATGGACGAGAGATAGATATCGGTCAAACTCGATGCCAGTTCGCGATAGGTTTCAATGATATCGATAATTTGGACGCTGCGATCGTAACAGTCTCTAAGATAGACTAATATTTCTGGGTCGAGCAGTTCGCTACCATCTCGAATTAAGGTATTTAAGGCACTTCTTTGAGGCCAGATAGCGCGGCGTAAAGCCAGTAGTTCCCGTTTGATCTTATAGATTTCCGACAAGTTGCGATTGCTAGGATTAAAAATAACCTCATCTTCTAAATCTTCGATTTTTTCGCCATATACTTCTAAAACGGGGAAAAAACCATCAATAATTGCATCCCATAGGGCATAGGCTAAATATCCGCTTCCTTCATTTCTAATATTGCCTTTTTTAAATCTGATGCGCTGACGTACTCCCTGAAAACAGTCTCGATTTGGTTCTTCCTGTACGGTGAGTAGATAATTTTTGCCGACAATTAAACTAACCTGTTCCAGCCAAAAACTGGTTTTTTTGGGTTTGGGAAGCACCATTTGAGCGATAATTACCAGTTGTTCGGGATATTCTTCTACCTTTGGGCGTTGGGGAACGTTGACAATATCTTCTAATACCAGAGGGTGTAAGTTAAATACCGCACCCAGTCTTTGTAGAACATCTTCACTACCCAAACCACCGACATCGACCCAGGATACAGAAGCTGTGGTCAAATGTTTGGCACAGGCCTCGGGAGTCAAATTTTCTTGACGATGAGCGCGATCGCGATTATAGTCGATTAAAACAATTTGCGGATGTTTGGCATCTGGCTTGATATTAAGCGTACCTGGCATACTACCAGGCTTTTCGTAAGCGTAGTCAAACAACTCTTCTATATCTATATCTTCATCGGAGAGCGATCGCACATTGGTATTTAAATCGTTTTCGTAGCTCATCTAGAAAAAATTTTCCTGGCGGTGGGAGTATTTATCCTAATTATTCTAGCCGTACGGTTTTAAATTTTGCCCACACCAATTTCAGCTAAAAAAAATATCGGTAGTGCGTTACCGATATTAAGCTAAATAATGTTGTTGTTTATTTGTGGAAAATCTTAGTTGCGCGTTCCCTGGCACTACAACTCTCGATTACCTTACTAAGAATTGTAACAGACGATACGGCTTATTTGTAAACAAAAAATAAAAATATCAAATCTTTTACTCTTTTTTCATGCTTTTTCGCTATCATTACATATTTTTATTTGCCATATAGATAACAGTAGCTTAAACTTTAAACTTTTTGAGAACGTTTGCCCGGTCTGATATCCGAGCCATACATTCTGGCATAGACCTGAGTAAATTCTGCTCCAATTAAAATAATTAGTGCCGAGTAATAAACCCAGGCTAAAAAGACAGCCAGAGAACCTGCCGCACCATAAGCCGAACCAAGACTACCAGTAGAAAAATACAGTCCTAATAAAAATTTACCAAAGATAAATAATAAGGCTGTAATTAAAGCTCCGACAAAAACATCTTTCCAAACAATTTTGGCATCGGGAACGTATTTGAACATCAAGCCAAATAAAAAAGTCAACAAACCCAATGACACGATAAAGTCTAAATTTTCCCAAAGCACTGCCGATCCTGGTAAAAAATCAGTTCTGTAATTGCTCATGGTAGAAACAACCGTACTAATTATTAAAGACAGCATCAATAAAACTCCGATCGCCAGTACCATAAAGAAACAAAACAACCGTTTGCGAATAAATAGCCCGATTCCTTGTCCTGGCTTGGGTTTTACACTCCAGACAGTGTTGAGGGCATCTTGCAGCTGCACGAAAATTCCCGAAGCACCAATTAACAATACGCCAATACTTATTAAAGAAGCCATTCCTCTTATTTGGGGTTCGGTAATATTATCCAGGGCGAGAATAATTGGTTGAATGGCATCTTCGCTGACAAAGGCACTAATCTGATTGACAAGTTCTTCTTTAGCAGCATCTTCTCCAAAAAACCTGCCAGCGATCGCTATAACAATTACTAATAAAGGTGAAATCGAAAATACAGTATAATACGCTAAAGCTGCTGCCAAACGCGGGGCGTTATCTTGCTGCCATTCCTGGAATGTTCCCTTTAATAGCTGAAAAATTTTTTTAACGTTCATTGGTTCGCTACACTAAGATTTTGCCGATGCTCGAAGAAACAATTGCTGTAGATAGTATATCTACCAATTTATATTTGAGCAGTGGCAGAATAGATTATCTTTCAATCGCGATAATTTTGTCTCGGTTGAGGCGATTTTGCTCGATACAATTGCCAACCCAGTCAAACCATACAGGCAATCCTTCCCCAGTCTTAGCAGATAAAAGAATAATGCTGACATGGGGATTCATTTGCCGTACGTTGTCGCTGAGGCGATCTAAGTCTATATCTAAATAGGGTGCCAGATCGGTTTTAGTAACCAATAAGCAATCTGCTTCTTGAAACATCACGGGATATTTCAAGGGTTTGTCTTCTCCTTCGGTGAGGCTAAGTAAAGCTACTTTAGCGTGTTCTCCTACCTCAAATTCGGCAGGACAGACCAAATTGCCTACGTTTTCTACTAAAACTAAGTCCAGATCTGTAGGATTATACTGATGTTCTAAAGTATGAATACCTCCTGCAACCATCTTGGAATCTAAATGGCAAGAACGCCCTGTATTAATTGGGATTACAGGCACATCGTATTGACGCAGGCGATCGGCATCGAGTTCTGTAGTCATATCTCCCTCAATCACTGCCATTTTGAATTTAGCTTTTAAAGCTTTTAGAGTTTGTTCGAGCAGAACAGTTTTACCTGCCCCAGGACTACTCATAATATTGAGACAGGTAATTCCCCAGCGATCGAAATGCTGGCGATTGTGGTCTGCGCCTTCTTGATTGGCATGGAGTAAATTGAGTTCTAAAGCTGCGTCAAATGTTTGGTGCATTGTTTCAGTTATCAGTAAACAGTCATCAATTATCAATGATTGGTAAGGGCGATTCGCGAATCGCCCTTACAGTTATCAGTTATGGGTAGGGGCTGTACGAGAAGAATATTCGATGCGATCGATTTTGAGTTCTCGACCCGATTTGATATCTTCCATTGGCGAGTTACAGTCGGGACAGCTATATTGCAATCCGATTTCTGGCTTGTATTCCTGTTGGCAACGATGGCAAAAAGCAATTAAAGGAATATCTCTAATTACTAGTTCTACTCCTTCTAAAAAAGTGTTGCGGGTTTGAACTTCAAAGGCAAATTGTAAGCTTACTGGTTCGACACAGGTAAACTGACCGACTACTAGATGAATTTTTTCGATCTTGGGTTGTTCTGGTTGTGAGTAATACCAATTCCTAATCGTTACGATTAAAGCTTTGGTCATATCGGTTTCGTGCATTTTTCATTTAGCATTTAGCATTAAACATTTATCAGAAAAAATTTCAATCATCTTTGACAATCAAAATGAATCGGTAATTTTAATATGTCTGGGTTGAGATTCAATTCTTTTTAACCAAGCATTAATAGCGGTAAACTTAGTTAGATCGAAGCCTCCTTCTTCGGCAACATGGGTATAGGCATAAAGAGCAATATCGGCAATGGTATATTTATCTGCTACGAAAAAATTATGGTTTTTAAGATGCTGTTCCATAACATTTAAAGCGGCATAACCTAGTTTTCGCTTTTGTTCGATCTGTTTCGAATACTTATCGGCTTGTTTGAGTTCGGTAATCCAAAAACGAGGCGTAGCAATATTAGGTTCGTGACTGTATTGTTCAAAAAATAGCCACTGCATCACTTTTGCTTGCTGGTATTTATCTTGAGGGAAATATTCTGTTCCTTGACTGAGATAGTACAAAATCGCATTAGATTCAGAAATGAATTTATTTGGTTCGATTTCTAATAAAGGGATTTTACCATTAGGGTTTTTGGCTAAAAATTCAGGACTGTGAGTAATTCCCTCTAAAATATTTAGCTCGACTCTTTCAAAAGAAATTTGCAATTGAGTCAACAATAAACGAACTTTGTAACCATTACCTGAAGGCAGAAAGTCGTAAAGTTTGTACATCTCAATCCTTGATGAAGATTTATTTGGTACACATCGCCAAACGGCAATGCTATCTCGTTTATTTTAAGGGCGTTACATAGTTACGGAATGATTTTGAGAAAATAGTAGAATTGTTCATCTACTTACTAGTAATATTTACCAGGCAAGTAAGTAAGAATAAAATTTGCTACTCGCTACTTCCGCTTTACCATTCCATAATGATGCAACACCATTTTAAGTAATAGTTAATTCCAAGGTTCGTCTACAACTTGGGCTTCTTCGTGGATGTAAGCTGGTTTTTCTTGTCGTGGTAATTGACCCGACAACACCAAATGCGCCATCGTGTCGCAAATTACGCGAGTTGCCATCAAAGCCGTCATATCGCTAACGTCATAAGGGGGGGAAACTTCTACAACCTCTATGCCGCAAACGGTAGTGTTTTGCACGATTTTTTTAAGTAAATACAAAACTTCACGGGGTAATAAACCACCTGGTTCGGGCCAGCCAGTACCTGGAACAAATCCCGCATCAATGCAGTCGATATCAAAACTGATCCAAACGCAATCAGTGCCGTCGGTGGCTTTTTCTATGGCAAAATCTGCGGCAGCATCTAGTCCCATTTCGGTAATATCGGTTACGGTCAAAATGTTAGTGGCGCGTTCGCGACAGACCTTGACTCCAGGACGGGGAACCTGCCAGCCACCAATGCCCATTTGTACTAAATTTTTAGCCTGAGCGTTAGCCATATTAGTGGCGTGAAACCAAGGACAAGTGTGCATCCTTTCGTCTAAGTCGGTTTCTTGAGTGTCGGCGTGGCGATCGAAGTGAATAATGCCGACTTTTTTATCTCCTAAGTGACGGCAAATTCCTCTAACGGTAGGAAAACCAATGGAATGATCGCCACCTAAAATGATGGGAAAAGCACCCGAACTAAAAACGTGGGCAATTCCTTTAGAAATTTGATCGAAGGACTTTTCGTTATTGCCAGGAATAGTAAAGATATCTCCCACATCGCAAAGGGTAATTTGTTCGCGCAAATCTACGCCAAATTCAAAGTTGTAGGGCGTGTATAAAGCCGAAATTTTGCGAATGCCCTGGGGACCAAAACGGGTACCAGGACGATAGGTAGTGCCAGAGTCGTGAGGAACGCCTATAATCGCTACGTCATAATTACCTACTTCCTTAACATCTTCGAGATAGGGAGCTTTCAAAAAAGTATTAATACCTGCGTAGTGGGGTAGCTCTCCGCGAGAAAAAGTAGAAATAGTGCGATCGCGGATGCTTTCTGCTGCTTCTAAACCGCGATCTAAACCGAGATCTACTTCTTGTTGCCATCCTGTGAGAGGAAGCTCTCGTTCTCGTTCTAAAGCTCGTTGTGCCTCACTAGAATTATCATTATTATCTGGCGATCGCCTTGGAGATTGACTCATGGTTATTTCCTGTATAAATTGCCCTAAAATTTTGGGGAATTAACGAAGTCAGAGGAAGCTTCGTCGTATTACAGCGTGGTCTTTCTAACCAACGCACATAGATTACTCCGTCGTAAAATAACGCAGCAATCTGACATTTCATTTAACCATCAAATCGCCTTTTGTTTAAGTATTAAAATATTGCCAACCACGAACAAATAGCTCGTTAACTGGTTTTTCTGCTTACTGTTGTCAAGGTTTAATTAAAGCACAATTGTCAATTTGCAAGCTCGGACAATCGCCAAAACATTTCCTGGTGTTGCTTTTTAGAAAGGTAAGAGTTTATTACCCGTACATTTTTAGATTTTGTAGCTAGCGTAGCAGATTGCATCTTTGCTTGTTAGCTATATCTATGTGATCCCAATAATTTTAGGGAGCGAAAATAACAATGAAATGGCGTTCGCTTTTACCCTACTGTATTGTTTTTATCGTTACACTGACACTCACTCTCAGCTGCACTAATCCGGCAGTCTATATTCAAACCAAAAACGAAGCCGATACTGCTACCTCACCGATAGCTGGTGCAGTTAGCATTGGCTACAGTGCCTGGCCTGGTTGGTTGCCATGGAAAATTACTCAAGAGCAAAACATCTTTGCTACCAAAAATGTTCCTGTAGAGTTGAAGTGGTTCGATGGCTATTTAGAATCGATTAGCACTTTGACTGCAGGACAAATTAATGCCAACAGCCAAACCTTGGGAGATACCGTAAATTCTGTATCTGGTGGTGCAGAGCAAGTGATTGTTTTAGTTAACGATAACTCTACAGGCAATGACAAAGTGATTGTTGCCAAAGAAATAAATTCAGTTGCAGATCTAAAAGGGAAAAAAGTAGCCGCCGAAGAAGGCACAGTAGACCATTTTCTGTTGCTTCAGGGATTAAAACGAGCAGGCTTATCACCTGAGGATATTCAGTTCGTGCCGTTAGAAACGGGTCAAGCAGCAGCAGCGTTTGTAGGCGAACAAGTAGATGCGGTAGCCGTGTTTGCACCTTTTACTACTCAGGCATTAAAGCGTCAGGGGAGTAAGGAACTTTTTAGTTCTAAAGAGTTTCCAGGTGCAATTTCAGATCACCTGGTTTTCTCACGCCAATTTATCGAGGAAAATCCCGCTAAGGTGCAAGAAATTGTAAATTCTTGGTTTGCTACGCTCGACTACATGAAAGCTAACCCAGGCAAGGCTTATGAAATCATGGCACAACGGGCAGGTGTTAGCGTTGATGAATACAAAGACTATGCCGATGGTACTCAGATCTTTTCGATTGAGGAGAACTTAAAAGCCTTTCAACCAGGCAACGATATGACCTCATTAATATTTGCGGCAAATAAAATGGCTGATTTTCTTGTAGAAACTGGTTTAACTGCTCAAAAACCAGATACCAGTCAATTATTTGACGATCGCTTTGTCAAAGCCTATGCCGAGACAAAAACTTAGCCGCAATAATTTTATTTTTAAGCAACTATACTTTTTTAAACTGTTGCATCAACTATGAGCCAAAGCAATACTTCTTTTCAATCTATTCAGTCCCATATCAAGCCAAAAACGATTCGTCCAACTGTTTTTTGGCGGCTGGCTGAAGATATTCCCAAACCGCTTTATACGGCATTAGTAATTACTTCAATCGCATTTCCCTTACTGATATGGTGGGCAGTAACAGCATTTGGGAACGTAGATCCTAAATTTTTACCCTCACCGAGCCAGGTAATTGAAGCCTTCGCACGATTGTGGGGTACTCGCGAACTTCTTAAAGATACGGTAGCAAGCCTTTGGCGAGTTGGCGTTGGCTTCCTGCTTGCTGTCGCCCTGTCAATTCCCATTGGTGTGCTGATGGGCAGTTTTCCAAGTATTCGCGCTCTATTGGAACCACTCTTTGGCTTAATGCGCTATATGCCCGCACCTGCCTTCATTCCCCTGTTAATTTTGTATTTAGGAATTGGTGAAGAACCTAAAATTACTCTTATTTTTATCGGAGTATTTTTCTTTAACTCTCTAATGGTCATGGATACAGTTAAATTTGTGCCCAAAGATCTGATCGAAGCTACCTATATGTTGGGCGGTAATCGCTGGGAAACTCTGACTCAGGTAATTTTACCCTACGTTTTGCCAGGAATCATTGATGCCTGCCGCATTAACTTAGCGGCAGCTTGGCAGTTAGTAATTGTTTCAGAATTGATTGCCGCCACAGAAGGTTTGGGTCGTCGAATTAGCGTTGCAGGTCGTTTTCTCAAAACAGACGAAATCTTTGTGGGCTTGATTGTCATTGGCGCGATCGGACTGTTGTTTGACTTGTTTTTTCAGTATCTTTTAAAAGTTTCCTGTAAGTGGGCAAGTCAGAAGCGTTGAAAAAAGTTAACTAAATCCTTAAGTGGAGGTTTCGAGCAATGTTTCTAGAAATTAATAAACTCAATAAACATTTCAATACCAAGAAAGGAAACTTGGTAGTTCTCAAAGATATCAACATTTCCATCGATAAAAGCGAATTTGTTTGTGCTGTAGGAGCATCTGGTTCTGGCAAATCTACCTTATTGCGACAGATTGCTGGCTTAGATAGTCCAACCAGCGGCGAGGTCAAGCTTGATGGCAAAACCATCAAAGGACCTGGACCCGATCGCGGCATGGTGTTTCAACACTACACCCTTTATCCCTGGATGAGCGTACAGGAAAATACCGAATTTGGACTCAAGCTACAAAGCGTCCCTGGCAAGATTCGTAGAGAGCAAGCTAGCTATTATTTGAGCGTCGTGGGACTCGCTAAATTTGCTCAATCCTTGCCGAATGAGCTATCGGGTGGAATGAAACAACGAGTGGCGATCGCTCGCGCCCTAGTCTCCGAACCAAAAGTACTGTTGATGGACGAACCGTTTGGTGCTTTGGATATCCATACTAAAGAATCGATGCACGAATTCATGCTCGATCTTTGGCAGCGCACGGGCATTACTATTTTTATGATTACCCATGATGTCGAGGAAGCCGTTTTTCTCTCAAATCGGATCTTTGCCTTGGGTTCTCGTCCCGGTACGGTAAGAAAGGTAGTTACTGTTAATCTGCCCAATCGCACTCCCATCGTCAAACGTCATTCTATTTTTCACGACTACCGCGACGAAATGATGGAGCTGTTGCGACAGCACGGGAAAGAAGCTTTAGCAGTAGTTTAGATACCAAAAATTACTCGACTTTGGTTGCATATATCAACAGTAACTCGTTAAAATCAATGACTCTGGTTCATTTTACAGCCATACGACGCTAGTAATCTTATTCAGATACGCCAAAGGCATAGTAAGCAATTCCCTCAGAGTCATAGTTAAGTAAATTTTCTCTAACAAAATCTCGTTCTACAACTGAGGGGGTGTAAAAATGCGCTCCCGTCTCGGTATTATAAAAACGATAGACTGGAATCGTTCCTGGCTGCTGTTCTTCGTAAGCAGCAAATGATTCACTTTCTAGATTGAAGTTGCTTAAGTTCTCTTCTACTGACTCTTTTTCTACTTCAGAAGTAGTATATAAATGAGTACCCGTATCCCGATTGAGAAAGCGATATACTGTTTGGGGTTCTGGATCTCCTGTTAGAGGATCGACGCTAACATAAGATTTTCCTTCGGAAGTATAGTTAGGCAAGTTGTCTATTATATTTTGTCGTTCCGCTTCAGAAGTAGTATACAGATGGGTTCCCGTATCTTGATTGAGAAAGCGATATACTGTCGAACCCAAGTTTGGAGTTACCGTCACTTCAAAAGTTTCTTCCACAGAATCTCCAAGCAAATCCGTAGCTCGAATTATAATTTCTGCTTCACCAGCAATATCTTCGGCATAATCGAGATCGAGTTTGCCTTCATCAACCGTTACGTTTACTAAGTCGGGATTGGAGTTACTGACGACCTCAAATTCAAGTTCATCTTCTTGTCGTAGAGTAACATTATTAAAGCGTACTAAATCGCTGTCATCATCTACAGTAGGATTATCTGTATCTTCTATATTTAGAGGTAAATCGGTTAGAGCGGGCTGACCAAAAAAACTGCTGCCGTCAAACACAGGGAGTTCGGCTATAGCATCGACGGTAGCTAAATATTCTTCACTCAGTACCTCGCCAAAAACGGTAAATCCACTATTTTGACTGTCAAGATTAGCTGAATTATCTGCTAGATTAAAAAACCATTGGCTGGTAGCACTATTGGGATCGCTGCCCAATTTTGCCATTGCAATAGTTCCTCTGACATTAGACCTATCGGCACTAAATTCATTGGCTACAGGGGGATCGGTGGGAATTGGTTCTATTGCCAGATTTTCAACTGTAAATCCTCCCCCCTGAATTACAAAGTCGGGAATAGAACGATGGATGATGGAATTGGCATAATCACCATCGTTGACGTAGTTAATAAAGTTTTCTACTGTCTGAGGCGCACCCTCATCAGCTTGGTCGAACAATAGTACATCGGTTACGCCATTATTGCCTAAAGAGCGATCGCCAAGTACAAAACGTGCTACCTGACCTGTAGTAAAAGGATCGTCAAAATACTGTAATAGATTGAGCGTGGTATTGGCAGCGTTTTCAGCAACAACCAGATCTTTAAGAGGTTGGGTAACTATTGGGTTGGTAGCCATGAAAGTTTTTTCACCAAAACAAATTTATCGCTACCAATTTATACGAGTAAATTAAGAATGGGTAGATCTAAGCGGTAAAAATGCTTTTTAGTTTCTTATAAGGGCTATCATCAAAACAGGACATAAAAGCTAATTGAACATATTCTCCGTTTTTTTGGCGATCGCTATGTAATTAATTTCCCATAAGTACTTAAAAAAACATCTAACAAGTTTATAGCGGACAATCGATGAACCAGGATTTGATATTGTTTTTTGCAGGCGTAGCCGTTCTGATTCTCTATCTCGTATTCTCGGCACTTACAGAAATGGGAACCAAATTACCCTGGAAAAAGTAGTATCTATATTTTTTTTAGGCGATCGCATTTTGTATTGATTTAGCCAGTTCTTTTATAGCCATACAAAGTCGAACACCTCAATCTATCGTTCGCAATACTGCGCGATTGCGTCCGCGTTCTTTTGCTTCGTAAAGACAGCGATCGGCAGCTTCTAAAAGCTGTACTCGGTTGTAGCTCGGACTGGGAACGACACTTGCTACTCCCAAACTAAGAGAGACATATTGACTGGCAGAAGATTGAGGATGGTTTAACTTTAGTTTTTCAACACTTAAACGAATTTTTTCTGCTACATTCAGAGCATTTTTACCTATTGTCTTGGGTAGAATTACCACAAATTCTTCTCCCCCGTAGCGAGCAACTAAATCGGCAGGACGATTGACTGCATTAAATATAGTGCGAGCAACTTGCTTCAAACATTCATCTCCTGCTTGATGACCGAAATAGTCATTGTATCGTTTGAAATGATCGATGTCACAAAGAATTATAGCGAGAGGCAGTTTTTCTCTTTGCAAACGCCGCCATTCTCGCTCGAAAAACTCATCAAAACGACGACGGTTAGCTACTTGAGTCAAACCATCGAGAGTAGCCAAAGCACTCAATTTTTGATTTAATTCTAATAATTTACTTTCAACTGCTTGTCGCTGACGAATTTCGTGTTCTAAACTTGAATTTTTTACTTTTAGTTCTGTTTGTAAGCGATATAGTTCTAATTGATTTTTAACTCTGGCGATAACTTCTTCTACTTGAAAAGGCTTGGTAATATAATCGCTACCACCAGACTCAAAAGCTTCTATTTTGTCTAGAGCTTCGGTCGATGCACTAATAAAAATTACGGGAATATTGTTAGTATGGGGATTGTTTTTAAGTAGTCTACATACTTCATAGCCGCTCATTTCAGGCATACTTATATCTAGCAAAATGAGGTCGGGTGGTGCTATCTTAATCTGTTCGAGAGCCAGGCTACCGCTACTTACTAACTTGACTTGGTATCCATATAAGTCAAGTAACATTGAAAGCAATTGTAAATTATCTTCTCGATCGTCAATTACTAAAATCTTTTCATGATGGGATTGCAAGCTCTGTGACATTTAAGTAAGACGGTATGGTAGTTATAATATAAGAAGTATGTTTGCTTTTCAATGTTAATGCTACTAAATAAACTGCTTTTCTCTCCTCTATCTTAAGTTAGCAACGGCAATATTTTACACGAGTCTTAGTTTGCAAACAAAACTAGTGTTCCGTTAAATCTAGATATCTGTTGGAATTTTTTAGCTTCTTATTTAGAAAATTAGCTTCGATCTTTTGTGTTATATTGAATGACCATTTCTAAACGGGATAAGGCACTAGTAGCAGACTCACGGATATAAGTATCGGCAGTTTCGTCTTGACTTAAATTACTCAACACTTCAATGGCACGGCTATCTCCCATAGAACCAAGAGCATTGAGAATGGCTACGGCTACTGCTAAATTGTCGGTAGTGTTGAGAGTCTCAACTAAAATCTCAAAAGCAGTAGTGCCAATTTCTCCTAGTGCCATTACAGCAGGAATATTAACTATAGGGTTGGGATCGTCAAGTGCCTGTTTTAAACCTATAATACCTTCCTCGGGAAAAGGCAGATCGGGATGATGTGCGGATATTTGAGCTAGAGCTTTAGCACAGCTAGACTTTACCGTAACATTATCACTATTCAATAAAGATTTTACAACAAAAGGTACTGCGTCAGTACCAATTACTCCCAAAGTCTTGACCGCCGTACGACGATAGGTGACATCTTCCTCACTTAAAATACTCATCAGGCGAGGTATGGTATTTTCGTCACGAGCCGCAGCTAATTCCCTCATTGCTTTTTTTCTCAAATTAGGATTGGGATGTTTTAATCTTTCAAATAGAGAGTCGGTGGTCATAAAAAATGTGGGTGAGTTTAAATCTTACTGGAGCCAGAACTTTATTCCATTTAAAGCTATTAAATACTAGCAAAAAATAATGAAGGCTCTCAGGCTGCAACTCAAACCGTTGTTAGGTTATAAACTATTTCGTTGAAAACAACGAATTTAGCCACAACTAGCGGTCAAAGCAACAGATCGAGAGCCTTCATTGACATGAATCAATTATTCGATCGCACTAAAAATAATGCTTTTAGCACGTTACTTTTATCTTTTAAGATAAAGACTCGATTACATAGTCTAGGTAGTAGCGGAATTCTACTAAAGCCTGCTCTGATAAGTCGCGAGGAGCGCAAGCGCGATCGCGAGTATAGCGCATAGCTTCGACGTAAGGACCTGTAGGAAGGTTCAAAGAGCGATATACTTCGCGCTGTCCTGCAATACCCCATTCGTCTAAAGGACCAGTACCACCGACAATTAGACAGTAGTTAATTAGACGCATGTAGTGCTTGATATCGCGCATGCACTTATCTTTTTTAACTTGAGTATCTCCTGCTTCACCCGAATCGGTGAGGTAGGAATATTTTTTAAATACTACGTCGTAAGCTTCTTGAGCGACTTTGTCGATACCGCTTGCAAGCTTTTCAGCAGCCTCCATACGGGCGGCAGAACGCTGTAAGCTTCCTTGAACTGACTGTAGGTCAGAGGAACTGGGGAAGCGTCCTGCGGCATCAGCAGCAGATACGACTGTGGTAACAACAGATTTCATAATCTAGATTTCTCCATCAATAACTTTTTAACAAAATTAAACTGGCAATTGGCAATTAGGTATATCTTTTGCAGATCGTTCCCATAGCCTCCACAAACTAGCTAAGACCAGAAATTACGCGATCGAAATAGCTAGCAGCTTCAGAACTGATTGCCGAACAATCGCCGTCCTTCATTTCCATTCTGCGGAATCTTTTACCAGCTTGCTCTTCAGTGTTGGTGTTGTTGATGTGAGCGATCGCAGATGCTTTCATAATTGCCACAGCGCGACCAGAAGACTGAAGGGGTACGCCAAGAGCAGTGTAGGTTTCTTTTAAACCATTCAAACAACGATCTTCTAACACAGAAGCATCACCAGCTAGCAAAGCGTAAGTGATATAGCGAAGAATGATTTCGCCATCGCGCAAGCAAGCAGCCATGCGACGGTTGGGATAGCAGTTTCCGCCTGGTTGAATCAAACCCTGGTTTTCGCAAACGATTCCTGCTACAGCATCGGAAACGATACAGCTAGCATTACTAGCAATAGTATTAACTGCGTCTAAACGTTTGTTACCTTCGGAAATAAAGTTTTTTAGAGATTGTAGTTCTTCACCACCAATGCAAGCAGTTTTGCTATCAGCACTAACTACGGATCTGGAAAAAGCGTCAAGCATTGAGCTCTCCTTTGTTGACAACAATATTTTTGTATTATCTAGTTTGGTGGATGCGAAAATGCATCAACCAAGATAAAACATAAAAGATGAACGTCACCACAGTCTCTTTTATTAAAAACAAAGTAATAATCTGTAACTTTTAACTAAATTTCGTTACATCCAGAGTCGATCCTACTGTGTTTTTTAGCCGAAGTCAGCCCGAAGGAAAAGCGATCGCTACATAATATTATCTATTTTTAAGTGGGTTTAAAGATTGTGGTTTGACCTGACAATAGTTACTCAACCAGGACAAACCTTCTAGAGAACGTAGCGGTACGACAAATAGATCGTCAGTTGTGGCAGTTTGAAGTTGTAATGGTTGTGATGGTAAATTCACGCCAAGCAACTGTAAAAAAGGTCGCCAGTCATCGGGATTGAGATTAAATTGACAAAAACTGCCAAGCCATGCCAGCTGATTTTGTAGGGGATTTATCGCTTCAGCACGAATTGCTTCAATAGTCGCTCGTACTTCTGGAGATTCTCGATCGAGCGCGTTTTCTTGCCCCGTTGCCAACCCTACCGCCAATTCTGTAGTTTCATAAAACATGGGCAAGACAAAATACTCGACCAAACCAATTACTCCATTGACAATGGAAACAAACTGACCTGCTTGCAGTTCGATCGCTATTTCGCCATTAGCATTTTTAACTTTGACCAAACCTGCGGGACTTTCGGTTAAAACCCCAACCAGAGAAGCGTTACGTTGGCGATCGTGTCGGACAAATAAAGCTGTTCCCTGAGTAACTATTCTGGCTTCGGGAGTAACAATAGTACTTTCTCCTTGTTGGGGACGGATCATAATCAAAGCTGCGCCGCTGGTTAATTCAAAACGGCGTTTTCCTAGAGGAAACCGAAAAACTGTTCCCGCAGCAGTTCGAACTAAAGTTCCCTCATTAAACAGCAGTTCGGCACGAGAATTAGCCCCAGTTTTAACACTGTCTTGAGGAACGACAGTATCGCCAGTCTGAGCGGGTTTCCAGTTGGTATTGCCACGGTTGAGTTCTACTTGATTGCGTACCCGATAGATTTCGGCACTGTCGATCGCAGAATCGGCAAAAGCGCGTTCGCAGCTTAAGCAAACTGCCACAATGCTAATCGCTAGCTTCTGCCAGAAAACAATTTTTTGTGGAGTGATTGGCATAGACTCATTAATAAATAGACAAAACGCTAGATAGTAATTTCACTTTTTTATATTTTATACTACAGGCGTAGCTAAATATATAATGACACCCACATACACAAAGCTGGAAACCTCGAACCTTCATAAGCCCTGTCCTTATTAAAGCGCTTTACTTTGCGTTTAACGAAAATTTATTTAATGGGAACTTATAATCTCCCAATTAAATTTTTGCTGCTTTCTGCCTTTTGCCTTCGTTAATGGTATAAGTGTCAAAAAAATTACTATTCTCTTTTCGCTCTATATATACGATCGAAAGTAAATTAAGGTTGTTTTAACGATTGTCCTGTAACTTACTAAGAAAATATTTAAAATTAGTCAGATTGAGATCGAATATATGAATTCAAACTGGATAGATTTGCTTCAAACTCAAACAATATTTGCTTTTACCTATTTAAAAGCCGAAGATATAGTTGCACTATTACACCCTTTGCTTGCCGTTGTTTTTGTTTTTCCATTAATTGGTATGGTTGCTAACTTTGCCTGGCAAACCCGCCAACGTAGATTGCAAACTAAAAATGGTAAAAGCAAAATTCCTCCAGTAGTCGGACGCGAACACGTCCAAATTGGACGCTGGCTAACTTCGGGTGTAGTGGGAGTTACGCTAGTAGCACTAGCGTATTCTGTAGTGTTTGGCAGTGGTGGCTTCGCCGAACAAAAAGCCTTAAATTGGTTTCAGGTTGCCTTAGTTACTTTATTGTTTATTGTCACCATTGCCTCGATGATTTTGCTATATCGCGCTAGAACTAAGCTCGGACGAGGAGTATTTGCCACGCTAGCAGGAATGGGTTTGGTAATCTTGGGCTGTCAAAACGGGGTCTATCGTCTGGGTAACGAGTGGTATTGGTCGCATTACTATATAGGAATTACGGCGGCATTATTAATGATTTTTTCGGTGGCGATTGTCGAAGATATTTATAAAGACCGTAAAAATCGTTGGCGTTATGCCCATGTAGCTTTAAACTGCTTTGCTCTGCTGCTGTTTATCGGACAGGGAATAACAGGCACTAGGGATTTATTAGAAGTTCCTTTGAGTTGGCAAAAACCAGCGGTGTATGGCTGCAATTTTCAAAAAAGATCTTGCAAAGCCTCAAATATTGATGAAACGACTGTAGGAGTGATGTACGAATCACCCCTACAGAGTTTAACCAATTTTCAATAGTTCCACATCAAAAATTAAGGTTGCGTTGGGAGGAATTACCCCACCAGCACCTCTTTCACCATAGCCCAATTCGGGAGGAATAATTAGAGTGCGTCTTTCTCCTACTTGCATATCGGCAACTCCTTCATCCCAACCTTTAATAACTTGACCGACACCAATTTTAAAAGAAAAAGGACGATTGCGATCGCGCGAACTATCAAATTTGGTACCGTCTTCTAAAGTACCCGTATAGTGTACGGTTACTTTTTGTCCCGTTTCGGGACTCGCACCATTACCTTCTTCCAGGACGATATATTTTAGTCCCGAATCAGTAGTAACGGCATTGGACATATCCATATTGTTTTCCTCTAGTGAACTAGCATTTTGAGTAGCGCTCGTTCGCATGCGCTGGAGATCTCCTCCAGCGACCGAACGAGCAATTAACTGAGGAGAATTATAAGTAGACTGTCGTTGGTCTGCAAGTGCCTGTTGCGAAGAACTATTGCCAACTAAAACAGAAACTATTAGCACTACTCCACAAATTACGACTACAGCCAGACTGACTAAGATTTCGTTACTCAACTTTTTAACCACCTTAACTAATCCCTATGAATTTCTCCAGAGTTATTGTAAAAGAAAGTGGCGCAATGATAAATTAATCCTCGCTATCGATCGCCTGCTGTTGTCTGTAGATAATAGCGCGATCGCCGACTACGGGACTGCGGGCAATCAGATTATCGTCAGCATCTTTAAGTTCTAATTTTTGAAAATCTAATTTGCGCGATCGCTCCAATATTTCATCTGCTAGTTTACTCTGACGAGAATCGCTAAGTTCGTACCAGTCATTACCAACATTGATTAATAACTTACTGTCGATAAAATCGGCTCGCACTGATAAAATCAGGTTTTCTGAATAGTCTTGAGTTATTTCGGTAACTCTTTCTCTTACCGCAGCAACCAAACTTTGCTCTGGCGTTAACTGTAGCTGCGGTTCGACAGTTTTAAGCAATAGTTCTTCTGAATCTCCAGGGGCAGTTAGTTCTAAAGGAATAGTAGTGTTAGGAATTTCTGGTTCGCGTTCTTCAATAGGTTCTGTAGCAGGAGGGGGTTCTGGGGTTGGAACAACAGGATTTTCGGCAATTTCTGGAGCGGGTACAGTTGCTTCGGGAAGATCTTTAACTTCCTCGATAATTTCTGGCTGTGGAGACTGCCGAGTTAAAAACCCGAGGGGTTCTGGCGATAGCCAAAACCAAAACCCTGCCACGATAATGATAACTACACCAGACAAAATTGCAATGTTACGCCGATTATTTCTTGCATGCTTACGAGACGGTAGTGGTTTTTGCTTTGACACCCGCGACTGAGGTGGCGGTGCAACCCTATTAGCAAGTTCGGGGTTTTGAGGATTTTTAACCGCAACTTCAAAATTTTCAATAGTTTGCGCCAAAGTTTTTACCGATGCCAAATTTGGTAACTCTTCAGAAGATTTGGTTTCGATCTCTCTGGCAATAGTTTGTAAGCGATCGATTGTATCGTTTAATAGACTGAGCGTTTCTATTTTAGACATAGAGCGATCGTTCTGATATTCTTCTGATTCCATAACCCCAAAACTCGATTGAATAACTAAATTTCTAACATATTGAATAATAATCTTTTATCATCTATATAAAAATTCTCAGCTAAAGCGAGTGAATAAAATTCCACCTGTCGATTTAACCAGACAACATCAGTTAATTAGTGAAGAAGCTACGGAAGCTGTATTAAAAATTCTTAGTTCGGGGCGTTATATTGGCGGAGAGGCGATAACTACTTTTGAATCACAATTTGCCCAATATTTGGGCGTAAACGAATGTGTGGGCTGTAATTCTGGTACCGACGCACTTTATATGGCATTGAGAGCCTTAAATATAGGTGCGGGAGATGAAGTAATAACTACATCTTTTACTTTTATCGCCACCTCAGAAGTAATTGTTCGAGTTGGTGCCAAACCCGTATTTGTCGATATCGACAATACGTTTAACTTTAATTTAAATTTGGTGCGACAGGCAATTACCAAAAAGACTAAAGCTATTATTGCCGTTCATTTATTCGGACAGCCAGTCGATATGACTGGTTTAATGAAGATTGCCAGAGAATACAATCTTAAAGTTATTGAAGACTGCGCTCAGGCGACAGGAGCAGAATGGCAGCAGCAAAAAGTAGGTAGTATTGGCGATGTGGGCTGCTTTAGCTTTTTCCCTACTAAAAATTTGGGTGCTTGTGGTGACGCTGGGGCATTGACTACTAACGATGGTGCGATCTCCCGACAGGTAAAAGTTCTTAGAGAACATGGCTGTCATACACGCTATCTTCACGAAGTTACGGGAATCAATAGCCGCCTCGATGCCCTACAGGCTGCGATTCTAAGTATTAAATTACGCTATTTAGATAATTGGAACCAACAGCGTATTACCGCCGCTGCTTACTATCAGAAGTTGTTACAGCCTGTTACTGAAATCAAACTACCCTCTGCCCTGCCAGAAGGTAAAAACGTCTGGAATCAATATACAATTTGTGTCGCAGTTAGAGGAGAAGACAGCAGACGCGATCGCCTGCGAGAACTGCTACAAAATAAGGGCGTAACTGCAATGGTTTATTATCCCCTACCCCTACATTTACAGCCCGTCTATCAAAATTTGGGCTACAAAGAAGGGCAACTGTCCGTTAGCGAACGAGCTGCCCGTGAAGTATTATCTTTACCGCTGTTCCCTGGTATTACCCCCGAAGAACAACAGCAGGTTGCTTATAGTTTGAAAGATTGTTTGTTAGAAATAGGCTCTAGGCTCTAAGCTTTAGGAAAATAGTAAAGTCAAGATAATTACTTATTACCTATTACCCATTACCCATTACCTTTTAATTACTAGCAACAGAAACAGGAGTTTGTCGGAGTGCTTCAACCAAACTGCGAACTGCGGCAATCATTGCCACTTCGCTATTTAGCTGGTTAATTGCCGAACCAACACCAACGCCAGAAGCACCTGCGGCGATCGCCATAGGTACGGTAACGCTAGACAAACCCGAAGCACAAAGTACGGGTACTTCTACAGCGTGAGAGATGCTGTGAGCCGCTGCCAGAGTTGGGGCAGCTTTTTCTATTAACCCCCTAACCCCTGGATGAACGGGTTTAATACTCGTACCGCCTTCAGTTTGGATTAGATCTGCACCAGCTTTTACTAAATCTTCTGCTAATTTTACCTGTTCGTCTAAAGCTAAAATGTGAGGCACCGTAACTGAAAGAGTAATTTCGGGTAGTAAGGCGCGAGTTTTTTGGGTTAACTCTAATACTTCTGGGGCTTCAAAACGTCTTCCCGACGCATAAAAGCTATCAAAATTACCAATTTCAATTAAATCAGCCCCCGCTGCTACTGCACCGACAAATAGTTCTGGTTCGACGGCGGATACACAAATCGGTAAATCGGTTAAACCGCGAATATATTTTACTAGAGTAGGTTCGGCAGCAATATCGACAAAAGTTGCTCCTCCTGCTGTTGCCGCGCTAACAACTGCTGCTACTCGTTGGCGATCGAAGTTATTTAAACCGCTAATTACTTTGAGGGCTTTTTTTTGTTTGAAAGCTGATGCTAGTTGAGAATTAACAATCATGTTTGTTTCCTTTTAAAATCTCATAGGGCTGCGAATGCAATTATTTTAAAGCTTACTTAGCTTTCAGTATCGCTCGATTCATGAGACTTAGCCGCCAACTGTGCTTCTAAAGATTGTTTCTGCTGCTTGAGAGTTTTTAGTTTTTCCCAGAGTAGATCGACTTCTGTTTTTAAATGTAGATATTTAATTTCTCGGTCTGCTCGATCGCTTTGACTCACTTTCGAGTCGAGCCGCTCTCTTTCGGTAGTAGTGAAGCTAGAACGTTGTTCGGATGGCAAAAGAGTTGTCATAAAATGTTGGTTATAAATTGTTGTAAATATTATCAATTTGACATCTTAGCTCAAACTAAGACAAACAGATTGTAGCCAATATTTTTATTGGCAGATAATTTTACTTGTAAAAATAGCTAAAACTATTGCTAGATGCAAGCTTGACATTTATGTTCAAAAATTGTTTTTACAACTATTGGTTTTTTCAATCAATAATATAAATTGTGTAAGTTTTTCTTGTGTAAATAGTCAGAGATTACTCCGTCGTTTCGCGACCTAGCCGTTCTGCTCTGACTGTCAATCGAGAAGCAAACGACATAGTAATAAGCGATCGGAACAAAGTATGGTGACACTATCTAAAGGTTTTGAAATAGAAATGTACACTGGCACGCCTCAAGGTGATGTCGTAGGTTTGTCAGATAAAATAGTTAGAGCTTTAGATGGCTTCGTACGCGAACCTGATAGCCGTAATGTCGAATATACTACCGCTCCTTTTTGTAGTTACGATCGCCTGTTATGTGCCTTACTCAAACCAAGGCAAAAATTAAGAGCTTATTTACAAAGTTTGGGCGACTATACTTTGATTCCAGGCAGTACTTTATCTCTGGCTAAAAGCGATCGCTTCTATCGTTCCGATCCCAATAATCCCTATCACGACTACATCGAACAGACTTACGGCATTAAAGTCGTCACCGCAAGCGTTCATATCAATCTGGGTATTAGCGATCCCGATCTGCTAATTAGAGCTTGCCGTTTAATTCGAGTTGAAGCTCCACTATATTTGGCTTTGAGTGCTTCTTCCCCCTTTCTTTTAGGTCGGGCTACTGGCTACCATTCGACTCGCTGGCAGATGTTTCCTAAAACTCCCGACAACGTACCATTATTTGAAAGCCACGCTCATTTTATACGCTGGACGGAAGAACAGTTAGCCGCGAAAACCATGCAAAATGTTCGCCATCTATGGAGTTCCGTACGTCCTAATGGCGATCGTCGTCCCTACAAGCTCAATCGTTTGGAATTAAGAATTTGCGATCTCATCGTCGATCCACTGGCATTATTAGCAGTTACCGCACTTTTAGAAGCCAGATTGTTGCAAATGTTTGGCGATCCCTCCCTCGAACCGCTTGCCGTCAGTCACGAGCGCGATTTAGTTGCTCTTACCGATGCTAATGAAGCTGCTGCTGCCAAATCTAGCTTAGATGCCGAGTTACACCATTGGCAAGACGGCAGCAAAATTATTGCTAGAGATTGGATCGAGCAGATTTATAAAGAGGTTTATCCTGTAGCTAAAGCAAACGGTATTAGCTGTTTTCTCTCTCCGTTGAAAAAAATCTTGCGATCGGGTAACAAAGCTCAACAGTGGCTCAAACTTCATCAACAGGGAATGGATGTTCGTACTATAATTCAGCAGGACATTCAAGATATTGCTAGACAGGAAAAAGATTTAGAAGATGCCGTCTGCCGAGAAATTTTAGTAGCCTAACTATATTTATTTATTTGATTGTATGCCTCGCGTCGTACTCGTTCACCCTCAAATACCTCCCAATACTGGTAATATTGCCCGCACCTGTGCCGCTACCAAAACCGAACTACATTTAGTCGCTCCTTTAGGATTTGAAATTAGCGATCGCTATCTAAAAAGAGCGGGTCTAGATTATTGGCCCCATGTCAATTTACACTACCATCAAGACTTAGTCGCGTTCAAACAAACTTGCCAACAACGAGGTGGCAGATTAATCGGCTTTAGCGTAAGAGGTCAAAGTAATTATTTAGACTGTCAGTATCGAGACGATGACTGGTTATTGTTTGGTTGTGAAACGGCAGGTTTACCCAAAGAGTTACTTCAAACTTGCGATCTTACTCTCCAAATTGCGATCGCCCAACCTGAAGTACGCAGTCTCAATCTCTCTGTTAGCGTTGCCGTTGGTTTGTTTGAATCACTGCGACAGTTAGGGAACATAAAAGGATAAGTTTTTTCTGTACTCGTACATTTCTGTCTGAATGATTTAGTAACTTTTGCCTTTTGCCTCTCACTTTACTGACTCAAGGCTTTCAAAAAACTCTGCAAATTACTCAAAATCCCCGATTTTTTGGGTTTAGTTGAAGCTTTATCTCCATCTGGTTGTGAACTAGTCAGTTTTGTCAACAATAATTCTAAATCTTCTCCAATTGGTTTGTTATTTAACTCTGTAGCTAGTTCGTAGCCCGTTTCTGTTTCCAACCAAACTTGCCATTTAGCAGGATAGCAGCGCAAAATTGCCGCTCCATCTAAAAGACGAAAGTAATAGCTCGTATGAATCGTACTAATAAAACGCTCGCGAATTTGTCTGGCTGCATAGCCAATTCCTACTACAGATACGTCTTCTAATTGGGGAATCAAAAAAACTACGGGGCGATCGCCTGCTAAATTACAGAGTTTTTCTGCCCGTCCGACTTCCACTGCTGAAGGCGCAACGACAATAAACAGCTTATCTTCTGGACTAACTTGCGTCTCGATATCGGTAAAGCGGCTACCCATATCGGTTACTTGAAAAGGTTTGTCTCCCCAGTCACGCCTTGCTAACATCGCTGCCCCCGTATCGGGAAACATTACTTTGACACCAGTACCATATTCTTCAAACATCTCAGCAAATTCGATTGCTAATAACTGAGCCTTAAGAGCAATTTCGGCGACTACCAATTCTACTTGAATGCGTTGATAACCGTCGGCGATCGCACTTTTAGTCGCTGCTTTAGCTTGTTTTACTACTTCGTCTAAATTTTGGGGAAATGTATTCATAAACAAATATTAATTAAGAAGTCGAGCGATCGAACATAAAACTTTTATTGAAGATGTTACCAATAAGCTAGCTGATTTCGTAAATAACCGTAGAATGATATACATAAAATTTATTGGTAAAAAGAGGAGGCTGAACCTTGAAAAAAATTGAAGCTATTATTAGACCATTCAAATTAGATGAAGTCAAAATTGCTCTAGTCAATGCAGGTGTAGTTGGAATGACCGTTTCTGAGGTTAGAGGCTTTGGTCGCCAAAAAGGACAAACAGAACGTTATCGAGGTTCTGAATATACCGTAGAATTTCTACAAAAACTCAAAATTGAAATTGTTATTGAAGATGCTCAAGTAGATATGGTAGTAGATAAAATTATCGCTGCGGCTAGAACGGGCGAAATTGGAGATGGCAAAATTTTTGTCCATCCCGTAGACCAAATTGTGCGAATTCGTACGGGCGAAAAAAATCTAGAGGCTGTCTAATTTAGCCTATTGTATTGGGAGTAAGGAACAAAATACTATCCTTGTCTCCCTTTATTTCAGAACCAAGTACTATCCAAAGACTATTTATGTTAGAATAATTTTTGCTAAGTGCATACACTTTAACGCTGCGGGCGAATGGCGAAATTGGTAGACGCACCACACTCAAAATGTGGCGTAGCAATACGTGTCGGTTCGAGTCCGACTTTGCCCATACATTAAGTTATAGCGATTCCTGATTTGACTGATTAAAGTCTAAGCTACCAAAACGCTACCAAATAAGCAAGCAAACCATTAGGTTGTATTTAGCGAGTTAAGTTTCCTAACTAACTTAGTCTTGTCTCTGCTCGACACTGCTGTAAATTCGATACTTATTTTTGTGCTTACCACATCTTTTAAGATTAAAACCCAATTCCTGTTTTAACATTTGCCAAAACCAACGCTCATCTTTAGCTTCTTCTTTATTCATTTCTTGTTTTATTTGAGCAAAAAGTGGATGAGAGTATACATCACTTTTAACTAATTCAAAAGGCTTATTTACTGAGTCAAACTCTCTACTTGACAAATCTTTTAGCAAATTTCTTATCAGCGATCAATTAATGTAGGCATCTTTAGTGTTAGGCTGAGGTGCTTTATTAACTCTTCTTAGCGTGCTGAATTGAAAATGTACGTTCAATAGCTCGTCAAAAGTAAAAGCAAACCATTCACGGTTTTTATCAACTCTGTTTCTGTCGAATAATTTGTGTAAATAAAGCTCGGCATCAAACTTGAGTTGATTAAGTATACGGTATTCAAATATGTTTCCTTGACTGAGTTGATTGAGTCTATTAAAAATATTTACCGAACGCCCTATTTTATAAAGTGGTTGAGTTAAAAAATCACTGCTTATTTCTATTAAATAAGTGTGTATGGTGGTCATAAATACAGATGAAGCTATTAAATTATTATATTACTATTATAAATTTTAAATACTACAATGTAAATGAATTTAGATAGCCGTAACTATTGCTATTTATTGCTCGTAGCCATTGACATTAGTTTTGGTGTATTCTACCATAATTATAGAAAAAGTATTATACAAAACTACATTTTTAGATAATTACATGGCTAAGAAAATTACACCAGAACAAATAGGACTAGCTAATGATGCTATAGCCAATGGAAGAAGTATTCCAGAAGCGGCAGAAATAGCAAAAATGAGTGTGTCATCGGTAAAAAAATATTGTAAAGATGCGATCGCTTCAATGCTAGCTTCAATCAATAATGAGCTAGCTTGCCCAACACCGATTGAGAAGGGTCAGCAAGAAGCATTAACGTTCGCTCAATTTTTGACTTATATCGAGCATGAGTTCTCAGAATGTGAACGAGATGTATTAGCTCTTAAAGAATTATTTTATGAACTCAGAGCCGAATATGAAGGCGATTATGACTACGTAATAGCTATAAGAAATGCTTACGAAAAAGCTTTAAATAATCTAAGTAGGCCAACCAAGGTAGTTGTCACTAACAAAGATGTTATTAAAAGTTACAGAGACAAATTTAAATGCCGAATGACAGTATCACGTAATGCTAATGAATGGAGCGAACAACAACTATACGGCTTCATAACATTTCACGTAGTAATGTTTCATCTCAAGAAAAGCTTTGTAGATGTACTGGCTACTCTCGACCAGTACCACACGATAGAGCAGAGAAAACATTACTTAGAATCGCTGTAATTAGCTCTACACAAGGATTTAACCGTAGACAACTATTGTGTAGTATGAGATAATAGAGATAACTACAAATCTAAAAGGCTCATACTACAACATGAATTCTAACACTATTAATAATGGACAGCAAACAAATACTTGGGAACACCCACAAAGAGTAAAAATAATTAGGTGGACTAAAGCAAGACCCAATCGTGATGGCAATGGCTCTAATCGTGGAGTAGAAATACAAGCTCAAAATAGTGAAACAAGATGGGTTAGCGAATGGTCTAACTCAGAAATTTTCAGATTGGCTCAATGGGGACATGAGGTGTGGTACTACGGTAAAAACCAACAACCAAGTATTGGCTTACACTCTCCAGCCAAACAAGCAGGTATAGAACCACAAATTAATCTCAGTCAAGCTCAAGCCGATTACTATTCGAGAGTGGCTGAAAAACCACTCTATGACCAAATAGAAAACAACATAAACAATACTAGACCTCATGGCTATCAGCCAGAATTACAACCAATAGCAGAATCCAATATTGACATAGATGAAGAACTTATTAACAGGCTTGCCTTGGTAATGAGTAATTGTATGAATATGGCTGAAGAAATTTGCCCTCAGACATACACGACTGAAGATCGTAGAGCGATAGCCATCTCAATGGCTATTACCTATCACAAACAAAAAAACGATATACCTTACTAAAAATGAATAAAGAACAACAAAAGCGATTTTACCAACATTGGTTTGACAATGCCTTTGCTATAAAGATAGTAAAACCTGATGATGTAAAGCAAAAAGACCGCGATCGCAAACCTAACTAATACCTCAACCAGCCTAAAAAGCTGGTATTTTTACATTTGACATACTACAAAGCATAAATACAATAGTACTATAGATAGAAAAAGAACACTACAGAAAACTATCTACAGCACCACAAAAATGAATAGCATACAAGCTTTAGAAATTACTCTCTACATTTTAATTTCTGCTTTCTTTCTACCACTAATTCTCCAATCAATAGCTCTAGCAGTTACAAGCCATATTGAGAAATGTAAGAGGATTAATAGCATACCTACAATGACTGTAAAACAGCTACGAGAACTAGCAAAAGATTACAAAATCAAAAACTATTCACGATTGAATAAATACGATTTAGCAAATGTGCTTATCTCTCATATTTAGCTGACTCTATAAAGTAGCAAAGCTCTTTTGCTTACTCTTACGATAAGCTCTCATCTGCTTTCTGGCTTGCTCTGTTGGTCTATGGCGGAGCAATTCTTTAAAATAATATAACTGTATTAATGCTTGCTCGTCTAAATCAAAACAAATAATTTTTAACGGCACATCGCTAACAAACTCAGTAGCAGTCTCGTATTCTACAAATAATTCTTGATTGTGTGGGTAATAACGAATTGGTACGACTAATCCCAAACTATTAATGCTTCTAATTTCATATTCTAATGATTTATCGATAAGTGTTTTTACATCATCACTTACCGATTCATAGAAAGTATCAATAAAAATTACACCAATGCCAGCAAGTATTTCATCATCTTTTAAATTGAGATTGAAGCTATGGTTGACAGATTGAGTAGATAAAGCACACAGTATACTATCATCTGAAAATCTACATTTGATAGCGTTAAGCTTGCTGGTATCAATTGTAATAGTTGTACGTATTAGCTCTAGTAAAGTTAATTGGGAGCATCCCATTTTGGAAGAAAAACAGAAGAAGTAGAGAAATAGAAGCAATGGCGGTCAAACTATAAGAAGACTTGAGTAGATAAAAAGATTAATGACTCCATCAGAAAAAGCTCGTGTTCAAGAGTGCGTTCAAGAACTATCAGAGATTTTGTATCGTAATACTCCATCAGACAATCGCGCTTCGCGATTCGCCGTTCCTTTGGAACGTCGGCGGACTCCAGTCCGCGCCAAACTTTGGAGGATATAGAAAAATCAGTCAGAGAACATCTCTTGGAATCAGTTGGACCTAAAATGGCATTTGTCTTGGTGCGCGTTCCCTAGCTGCGGAAACCGCAGCGGGGTCGCACCGCTTTTTTGTCAAACAAAAAACTCAAACAAACATCGGGAAAGAGCGAATAATTAAAAGCTCTGTAGGAAAACTACGTCTACGTCACAGACAATTAGAAAAGCAAGCTGTAGAAGCAAGAACTCGTATTAGTCCTTTACTTCAAAAATGTTGTCTATGTTTGAGTGCTAATGAATCGTTCTCTCAAGCAGAACAAGATCTATTTTTGCTGACAGGAATGAAAGTAGGACATAGCACCTTACAAAGACAAGTTTATACAAAACAAAAGCATTTAGATTTTCCCGATAGCCCAATAGCCATTCATGAGGTATGTCTTGATGGAGGTAAAGTAAGATTGAGAACTCAACGCCGAGGAGAAAAATGTGAATGGCGAGACTATCAAGCAGCGCGTTTGTCGGGAGTATATTACGGGGCAACATTCCGAAGGAAAGAAGAGTTAACTGCATGGATTAATTCTCAAGTATTAACAAATCCCCTAATCTGTCTGGGAGATGGACATTCAGGAGTGTGGAATCTTTTTAGTCAAATTTCTACCACACAACAACGATATGAAATTCTAGATTGGTTTCATCTCAAAGAAAACTTGTTCAAAGTTGGTGGTTCATTAAAACGCCTGAGACAGGCAGAAACATTTTTATGGCAAGGAGAAGTCGAGCAAGCGATCTCTTTATTTCAACAAGAATGTCCTAAACGAGCGCGGAAATTTATTGCTTATGTTGAAAAACACCGTCATCGTCTAGTTAATTACGAGCTATTACAAGCTGAAGATTATATTTCAATTGGTTCTGGGGCAGTCGAATCAGCTATTAAACAACTCGATCGCCGTTTAAAAATTTCAGGAGCGCAATGGAATTTTAATTCAGTCAGTCCAATGTTGCGATTGCGCTGTGCTTATCTTAATAGACAAATTGCTGCTTAGTCTATTTGCCAAAATGGGATGCTCCCAAGCTTCTTCCAGATAATCTTTACAGTTTATTTGTCTTTTCTAACAAAACGCGACCGCAATGGCATTTCCTCAACGTAAAATACGAAGATTCGCCACAAAAGAGAAAACTATTTCGCCGTATTAAAGTTGAAGCTGGCGACAATCAATTAAGAACTGCTACAGAACAACTAAGTTTATTAGACCTCGAATCATTTGATTCCAACTCGCCTTTAGAAATACAAAAACATCATGACGAAGCTTTTGATGTTGAAGTAGTTACAGATAAGTTTTTTAGAAAATATCGCCAAGTATTTGAAGAAGTCGAAGGATTAATTGAGGGTATTGGTGAGAGCGATCGCAAACGATTATTTACTCAAAAGTTATTTAACCGTTTGATGTTCGTTTATTTCGTTCAGAAAAAAGGTTGGCTGCAATATAACGACGAGACTGATTATCTCTCAGCTTTATGGAAAGCTTACTGCAATGAACGAACTAAAAAAAGCAATTTCTATCGCGATCGCCTTTCTCATTTGTTTTTTGCTGGACTTAACAACCCACAGCAGCAAGATGTTATTGGCATTAATAACGGCGGTTATCTCAAAGATTTAATCGGAACTGTTCCTTATCTTAATGGTGGTTTGTTTGAACAGGATGATGAAAATAAAAACTCAAAGATAGTCATTCCCGATGATTGTATAGATTCAATCCTGCACGATTTGTTTCAAAGTTTTGCTTTTACGGTTACTGAGAGTACGCCGCTAGATGTTGAAGTGGCTGTCGATCCTGAGATGCTAGGTAAGGTGTTCGAGGAGTTGGTAACAGGAAGACACGAAAGTGGTAGTTACTATACTCCCAACCCGATTGTGTCTTTCATGTGTCGGGAGTCTTTGAAAGGATATCTTAAAACTCAAAACTTTGCTCAAACCCTTCCAAATAAAGAGAAAGAAAATGCTATTGCAAAATTCGTGGACGATCGCGATCCATCGGATTTAACTAATTCTGAAGCTGTACTAGAAGCGTTAAAGAAAGTCAGAGCTTGCGATTTGGCTTGTGGAAGCGGTGCGTATCTTTTAGGAATGCTGCACGAGTTACTAGATTTACGAGAGTGTTTGTTTAGGGCTGAAGGAATTGATTCTAATACAATTTACCAGCGCAAACTAGAAATTATTGAAAACAATCTTTATGGCGTAGATATAGATGTTTTTGCCGTTAACATCGCAAGGTTGAGACTTTGGCTGTCTTTGGCAGTAGATTATGAAGGAGAAAAACCAAATCCACTACCAAATTTAAAATACAAGATTGAAGTAGGCGATAGTTTAATTTCGCCCAATCCTTCAGAAATCAAGCTTTCTAATGTTTTAATCGAGCAGTTTAGAGACGTTAAAGCTCAATATATTAGAACTCATGAAGGTAATCAAAAGAAAAAGTTAGAAGCAGAAATTACCAGATTGAAGAAAGAAATTTCTTTACTGACTTATGGCAGTGATGAAGTAGACAAGTTCGATTGGAGTTTAGATTTTGCTGAAGTTTTTGCTGATGGAGGTTTTGACATTGTAGTTGCCAATTCTCCTTACGTGGTAGTTGCCAATTCTCCTTACGTGCGTCAAGAACTAATTAAGCATTTAAAACCAACCCTTAAGAAAGTTTATCCAGAAATTTATACAGGAACAGCTGATTTGTATTGTTTCTTCTATGCTCGTGCTTTAGAGTTACTAAAAATATGGCTTGTGATAGAAGTAAAAGAGATAATGCAATAAATAGATAACCAAGTAGAATCCTACTATGCAACCAGCTTTACACCTGACAACCAAAGTTTTACCAGGAAACAAGATTGAAATAGAAATTCCCGAAAGTGAGATTGGCGATACTGTTGACGTATTCGTTGTTTTACCAGAAAAAAATAAGCCTCAAAAACGTTCTGTATTGGAATTAATAGAAGAAAGTCGTAGTAGACATGCTTGTAGAAGTGCAGAAGATATAGATCGACAATTACGAGAGGAAAGAGAATCATGGGACAGTTAGCGATCCCATCTGATAGCAAAGTTTATGTAGATACTGCGGTGCTAATTTACACGCTTGAGGAGAATACAGATTACTTTTCCTTATTACAACCGTTATGGACTAAGTTTCAAGCGCAAGAAATAGATCTTATTAGCAGCGATCTAATTTTAATGGAAGTGTTAGTTTTACCTCTACGAAGTAATAATCAATCTTTGGTTTCCGATTACGAACAACTGTTACTAAATTCAGCAATGCAACTCGTTCCGATAAGTCAGTCTATACTTCGGCAAGCAGCCAATTTACGGGCAAATACTAACCTCAAAACGCCTGACGCTATTCATGCTGCTTCAGCTATATCTGTCAATTGCGATCTTTTTATAACTAACGATCTAGGCTTCCGAAATTTATCCAATTTATCTGCAGTTATTCTCAGCGAAGTCTTAGCTTCTTAATAATTTAAATATTTATTACTTATTTTCATGCCTAGCCACGACATTATTGATAATCGTAATCAAAAATTAGTAGACAAAATCAACTGTATTCTCGAAACCTCTGAAGCCGCCCATTTTGCTGTCGGTTACTTCTTCATTTCTGGCTTTACAGCAATTGGCGATCGCCTGAACCATGTCAAACAACTGCGCTTATTAATTGGCAATACTTCCAATCGCGAAACTATCGAACAAATCGCCCAAGGATATAAAAGATTAGAGCTAATTAGCGATCGCCTCGAAGCCGAAAGTTATCCTAAACGCAGCGAAAGACGGCAAATAACAGAAGAAACTGCTGCTAATGTTCGTTCTAGTATCGAACTTATCGACCAAACAGATGAAGCACAGACACTAATTAATAATCTGGTGCGGATGATTAAAGAAAAGCGGCTTGAAGTGAAAGTTTACACCAAAGGGATACTACACGCTAAAGCCTATATTTTTGACTACGGCAAAGTTTATGACGATCGAGGTAGAGAAGTAGCAAGAACCGAAAATGGTATTGCTGTAGTTGGTTCGTCTAATCTCAGTCTCTCTGGAATCGAACACAATACAGAACTCAATGTGATGGTTCATGGCAATGATAATCACGAAGCATTAACCAACTGGTTTGAAGAACTTTGGGATGAAGCAGAGGACTTCGACGAAGCTTTAATGGAAGAGATGAAGCAGTCTTGGGCAGTTTCTCTAGCTACTCCCTACGATATCTACATGAAAACGCTCTACACATTGGTACGCGATCGCCTCGAAGATGTCACGCCAAAAGATTTAATTGTAGATAACGAAATCAGCCAACAATTAGCAGACTTTCAAAAAATTGCAGTCAAACACGCGATTCAGAACATTCGCGATTATGATGGTACATTTGTCGCCGACGTAGTAGGACTCGGAAAAAGTTTTATCGGCGCGGCGATCGTCAAGCATTTTGAACAAATAGAAAATGCTCGTCCCTTGATTGTCTGTCCTCCACCACTAATAGATATGTGGGAACGCTATAACGAAATTTATCATTTAAATGCTCGCGTTCTCTCAATGGGAATGTTAAGGCAAGATGACGACAATACTTTTAGAACTTTATTAGAGAATTATCGCTACAAAGATCGAGATTTTATATTATAGGACTTACGCAAAAGAAAAATTTGAGCGGGGAAGTGCAAACGAGTTAAGGTCAGAGTATGGCAAATAAAATGACTTGTTTGGACTACTGCCAATATCTTCTAGTAAGTCAGATTAACTATACGCTGACTAACTTCGCAGACCATAGTCATGAGTTCAGTCATGACAAAATAAATCGTTTTCTCAAAGGAGAAAAAATTACACCAAGACTGATCTGGGAAAATGTCAAATCACAACTGATAACTAGTGAGTCAGGATATTTAATATTTGATGATACGGTACTAGACAAAAATTTTTCAGATCGTATCGAGCTAGTCCGAAGACAGTATAGTGGTAATGCCAAGAAGGTAATTAAAGGTATTGGAGTAGTTACCTGTATTTACGTGAATCCAGCTATCGACCAGTTTTGGCTAATTGATTATCGTGTTTACGACTGTCCTCTTAAAAATAATCGTCAAGTAGATGATGCGAGCGATCTTCAGTCATATCAAAGAGTTGATAGTTTGGAGTGGAACAATGAAGAATTAGACCAGGGTAAAATAATTAAAATCAAGGGTTTTCCTAAAGAACACAAGGTGAAACTGTTTCGGGTTGAGGTGTCTACCCACCGCACGGATTATGTCGTCACCAACGATTTTACTCAAGACTCTACTGAGGCAACACATCAAACGTGTGGCTTTCGATGGAAAATTGAGCAGCTACACCGTGAAGGAAAACAATTAACTGGGTGGGAAAAATGCCAGTGTCGTAAGGCTAGAATTCAGCGTAATGCAGCGCGTACGCGCAGACCGCCGCAAGGCGGCTGGGAAGCTTTGCTTCCGCTTGGTTGTTCATTGCTTGTTTGGGTTCGTTTGAAATATTTAGCGATCGCCAATAATTCTACTGTCTATCAACTGAAAAATGATCTTCTCGATCGCTACTTGATTCAGCAGCTTAAAAATCCTTCTCTAAAGATGGCTCTTGCGTAAGTCCTAAAATTCAGAAAAAACACAGAGGTACTTAATAATGTTCCTACTTAACTTTGCTACCAATGGTAGTATAGTTTTGTAGCAATTATTGGAAACGGTCTCGTGAGTAAAATTTCAATCAACTTAGACGATTCTTCACTTGAATTTCTAGACAGAGTAACGAAAAATCGGAGCCAATACATTAACGAACTTATTCAACAACAGAGAAGAAAAGCGTTTGAGGCCAAGCTTGAGGCTGACTATCGAGAACAAAGTAACGACCCAGAATGGCAAGCAGAGATAGAGCTTTGGGATTCTACTGCTGGTGATGGGTTAGACGATTCTGTTGAAGGGATGGTCGCTGATGAATAGCACTTCATCAAATTATCGGCGAGGAGATATTTGGTGGGTGAAGCTAGATCCTGGTGTGGGAGTGGAAGCTAGGAAGACTAGAGCCTGTCTAATTTTACAAAACGATTTAGGTAATAGAGCTAGTAAAATCACAACTATAGTTCCCTTTTTAGCCAAGAGGAATTACTCATTTGTAGTCAATGTTTTACCGACACCCGAAAATGGCTTGGACAAGGAAAGAGGATTGCACTTCAATCAAATCCGCAGCGTCGATCGCTACAGACTTACCTCTAAGATAGGTAAACTAGAAGAGCTTTACTGGAACGATATTAAAGCTGCAATAGACGTTCAGCTAGGTTTTTACTGATTTACAGGCTAATGAAACTAACCTTTCCCGAACTATCTTTAATCGTCTTAATTGGCGCATCGGGTTCTGGTAAGTCCACCTTTGCCCGTACTCATTTTAAAGAAACGGAAATTCTTTCTTCAGACTATTTTCGCGGTGTAGTCTCCGATGACGAAACCAATCAAGCCGCTACTAAAATTAGCCAAACAATTTCACTGCTTTGCGGTAGCCATAGTTTTAGATTTACCAGAGTCTATTTGTCACCAACGAAATCGACAAAGAGCAGACCGTCAGTTTGGCTCTCATGTAGTTCGCAATCAGGTTAGTAGTTTGAAGCGTTCGCTCCGTAACTTAAAACGAGAAGGCTTTCGCTTTATCTACACCCTAGCTTCGGAAGCAGAAATTGAGGCATTGGAAGTAATGAGTCGTTTTGCGGTCAATCCCAAGTGGCTTATCTATCTACCACCTACCATGTCTCCCGTAGCTACTTCCAAGCAGCTTAGTTTATTGGAACTGTTTATTCAGCTAGTAATGCTGGTAAAAAATTCAGTTACAGTACAGAAGGAAAAACAGGCAAAGAATATATACGCTGTGTGCAACTTTAGATTTGAAAATGAAAATCCCATCTGAGAAGATAATGTTTTTAATTTCGATGGGACAATGTTTAGTACTGAAGATTTTATCATTGCTGTCTTTTGCTGTGTAGATGATCTATGGAGTCAAATTACTCAAGGTAATCAAGTTAGAGCCAGAGGATTTGCTCCTTGTTTAAACGATARTGAAGTTATTAYCATGGAAATCGTAGGCGAATTTTTGAGGATTGATGCAGACAAAGGTATCGGGAATTATTTTCGAGGTCATTGGCAAGAATTATTTCCCGAAATTAAAAGCCGTTCAGCTTTTGTGAGACGCGGACTGGAGCGTTTGCTAACTTATGGTGCTATGAGCAGCAGTTACARCAACTTCTGGCGCGAGAGTYAGGAGGTTTYGAGGATTCAATTCATCTAATTGACGGTTTTCCGATTCCTTTGTGCCATTACCAAAGAGCGAAAAATTGCCGACTGTTTTCAGCAGAAGCGAGTTTCGGATACTGTGCAGCTAAAGATGAGAAGTACTATGGTTTTCGAGGACACTTGGTTATCAGCACTAATGGGGTTATTACTGGTTTCAGCTTGACTTCTGCTAATGTCTCCGAGCGAGAAGCATTGTGGGATGTTATTCATGGAATTAGTAGATTACTAATTGGAGACAAAGGTTATCTTAGTTCTTCATTACAGCAAGAGTTATTAGAACAAAATCTTAATCTTCAAACTCCAAAGCGTTCTAATCTGATTGATTCTCGCGACCGCCACTGGGTTCAAACATTAGTCAAAACCCGCCGTTTAGTTGAAACAACTGGAGAGCTTCGACGTGCTTCGCACGGCAGAGTGCCTTCGGCACTCATTGGACAACGTGAGCTCGACGAAAAAATTAGAGAAAAGAAAGGCTGAGATGTAAACTCAGAATAAGCAAAAATACTGAGCATCTCAGCTAGTTCTATGATGACATCGAGATTGGACATTACACAAATATTTTGGGATGTAGATTACTTGTGCAACCAATGGTCAAGACTATGGCAGAGACAAAAGCAACTACCATCAATGCCATGTGAAAAAAGATGTCGTTCTAGAATGTCGTTGAGTGAAGTGATGACTATAGCGATCGCTTCTTGATGCAGTCGCTGCACGAGCAAGGCTCGAAGTCGCGTCTAGCGACGCTTGGAAGCTTTGCTTCCTGCGGGGAAACCCCGCAAGTAAGGTCGGGGTAGCTGTTACCAGCTTATCCCTCCTATCCGAAACCGAGCGTGATAGTTTTCCCATCACTCGGCTACTCAAACGTATCCACTTTGTCATTAACTGACCTCTCAACTTTCGACCAATACAGGGATATCATCTATCCCGTTGAATTTGACTTGTGACCATTCAAAAAATAATTTCTTGATAAAGTCTGTAGCCCTTTTTTCCCTGATTTTAATTAGGTCAATTGCCGTTTTTTCGTTGTGACATTTTCCACCGTGAAGTAATTGATAGTTAGCAAACTCATTCTTGCCACCTAATGCGGTAGCCAGAATGTGGTCTTTTTCTAACAAGTCTCCGTTACGAAAATAAAGTCCGCACCAGTTACATTTACCTTTTTGTTTTTTAAGCAATAAAGACTTTATATTGGGCATTTCTGGATTCCTACCCATTCTGGTACTCCAATAAACTAGGTCGCCATCGTAGGGGCTTTTATCGCTTTTAACTTTCGCATGGCTTATTTGAAAGCAGTTCAACTAAGCCATGCGAAAGTAGTCGAAGAGGGTTCGCATTCCCTTCTTTGACTGCGAATACCCAGTTTCTACCACCAATTTTACGAAAATATTTCTCGTAGGCGGTTTTAAGACCTTTACATCGGTGTCTACCCCATGCTCTTAATTTTTGAAAGACCATATGGTCTTGCCTTGAAAAATCTCTTGTTGTTTTTGCATCACTAAAGCTAAAGTAATTGCACCATCCCCTGATGATGGGGTTCAAATCGTTAATTAAATCGATTTGTGAGGCATATTTATGCTTCTTAATGGTCTTTTTAATGCTTTCTTTATGTTTAACAAGGGATTGTTTGGAAGGGGTTATGAGTGTGTTAAAACCCAGGATTTGACCCGCTCCGTTTCTGGCAGATTTGTGTCTGCCTGATGGATATTGTCGGATGTAATATCCAAGAAAATCAAACCCAACCTTTCCATCTTCACTTTGCTCTGGGACGAGCGTATGAGCGATTCTGGTTTTAGATGGTTTTAACTCTAAGCCGATATCATTTAACCATTGGGAAATTACTTCCCGACACTTTTGGATTACTTCCAGGTTTTTGTGTATCACCACAAAATCATCAGCATACCTCACGAATGCTAGGGTTTGAATCTTTCGAGCTTTGCTTAATGTACGATGAGGGTATTTATCTTCCCTCATCTTAAGAGTCTCTACGTATTCTTCTAGCATTCTTTCGATACCATGTAAAGCGATATTAGCTAGAAGCGGACTAAATAGAGTAGGCACAAAGCGCACTTTCCAATCTTGCGATTGATGTGTTTCTTCATACCTCTCTCCAAACCGTACGTGACAATTTCTCGTCATACGGCTTTCCATCATTGTTACCTCCGACCAAACGAGGGTGTTAAGGCATGACAAGAGCGACATAGTAGCTGAAGATTATCTTCAGTGTCTTTACCCTTGCTTTTGCGCGGTATGATGTGGTGCAGGTCTAGTTTTCCTAGTGCGCCACAACATTCGCATTTTGCGCCCCTCTCAGCTTTAATTTTCTCTTTGAGTTCGCGCCATGTGACGTTCTCGGCATTTCCCATCCAGATTATTTGGGATAAAGGTATTTCTGGCTGTGCTGCTGATAATGTTCCAAACCCTTCTAAATAAGGGTTTTCTGGTGAACGAGAACGGTATTTCTTTAGGGGTAAATCGCTCATCCTATAAAGAAAAAGGTGATTATCCCCGTTGAGTACACCAAAGTTCCATCTCTTCCCGTTCTCACGGAGTTTGAATCTATCTAGTACTTTTCGTTTGGATACTTTATGCCGTTTACTTAACCAGAGAAACAGCCTTTCGTTAACCCAGAAGTCTAGATCTTTGGCTAATTTCTTGGTGTTAGTATGGCGATAGTAATTAATCCATCCTCTGAGTACTGCGTTTAAAGCTGAGATTTTGAGCAATGGTGAATCTTGAAACCACTTGCGTCGCGTCATCTCTTTAATCTTGAGCTTCAACTTTTTAATGTTTTCCTGGGCTGGAGTGACCAGCATTTTAGGTCGGTCATTAGATTTTACGTATCTTTGAACGTGAAAACCTAAAAAGTCAAAACCTTGATTTACATGAGTTATGTGCGTTTTTTCTGGTGAAAGTTCGAGCTTTAGTTCTTTCCAGAGGAAGGCTTGAAACTCTTCTTTTAGCCTGATGGCTTCTGCTTTCCCACCGTTGGTAAGTAGTAGCCAATCATCAGCATATCGAATCAGCGCACAGTTTCCCATGTGGTTTATTCGACGACGTTCTTTCTGTTTGCGGTGAAGATTGCCGTATTTGTTCCACCAGTAGAGGTCTAGCTGATGTAAGTAGATGTTCGCCAAAATTGGCGAGCAGATTGCACCCTGCGGTGTTCCCGTTTCGGTGCGTTTGAACAAACAACCTTCCATAATTCCCGCTTCAAGAAATCGTTCTATTAGTTTTAAGAACTTTTCATCAGAGATTCTTTGAGCCAGCAGTTTTATCAATATTTGATGGTGAATGCTGTCAAATGCTCCTTTGATATCCCCTTCGATAACCCAATAGTATTTGTTGCGTCGGTTGATGTAGCTATCTAATCGGGCGATACAGTCCTGTGTTCTGCGTCCTGGTCGAAAACCGTTGGAGCAGTTCAAGAAGTCGCTTTCATAAATAGGTTCTAACACCATTTTGACAAGCATTTGTACTACTCGGTCTTTGATTGTAGGAATACCCAATGGGCGAGTTTTACCGTTAGACTTAGGAATGTATATTCGACGAACGGGCATTGGGCGGAACTGTTTTTGACGCAGTTCGCTTTCAAGCTCTTTCACAAATTTAGACTTTGCTACCTCTGATTCTAGAGCCTTTTTGCTTATTCCATCGACTCCTGGTGTCTTAGACCCTTTATTTGAGAGAATTGTCTTTAGGACATCGGCAATCCAATCTCGACGGCAAATGAGCCGATAGAGATGGTCAAATTGATGTTYCTTCTGGAACTTTGCTTTTATGGCGAGACTACGTTGGGTTTTGATGATATCGGACATACTTCTTAGTCCTCTCTACTTCCTATGTGTATCTCTAACAATGACTGCCATCCTTCGCCATGTACCAGACTATTTTCTGGCTCGGACTACTACGATGGCTCTGCCACGCAATAACTACTTCAGTTGCAGTTAACCCAGTCTGTGACCAGACCAGCTATTGCGCTTCCTACGTTCATACTTCGGTAAGTGGTTACATTTAACCGTGGGCTTCTTCTTTACTCCGTAAGGATACAGACCTAGTATCCCCGACATCAGTTGATAATTTGTACCCTTATAATTAGAGCAATTTGAACCGCGTCGAAAGTTCTTTTCAGTCAAACGAGTGCAACATTGACTTACCTGATGTCTCACGCCATCTCTGTTGTTTAGCGGCGTGTCCAAGGTGTAGGAGCGTCGGACGAAGATTCCTTTCGTAGCCATAGTTAAATTCAGGCTCGAAGCCTCATACTGTAACAGAGTGCCAGTATTTTGCCCCTTGTTCCCCAGGCTTCAAACAGGTTTTTACTCATTGTCCCCTGCCTGCTGGGTCAGCCTTAGTACATTAGGGAATGTACTATCTCTTGGTAGTTTTCACTCTCCTTGAGCATTACCAAAGTACGCTTCGCAGCGCACCCACGCCACCTTGAGGTGTTCCTTCAGATATAGCAGTAAATACCCCTTTGTCTATGACCCCAGATTTTAACCAAGCTTTAATTTGTTTCCTGACTTTTCCTCTGTGGTTAAGTCTTTGGAGTAATGTATTGTGGTTGATGCGGTCAAAGCATTTTGCAATGTCGGCATCTAAAACGTACTTGGCTTTAGATTGAATTGCGTTCTTAATGTGCTTTATCGCATCTTGGCAGGCTCTTCCTGGTCGGAAACCATAGCTTGAGGCTTCAAACTTTGCCTCCCATTCTGGTTCTAGGGCAGCTTTGACTACCCCTTGTAAGGCGCGGTCGTATATGGTAGGTATTCCTAATGGACGTTTTTCATCCTTCCCTGGTTTTGGTATCCAAACTCTTCGAGTAGGTTTACTTCTACCTGTAAGTTTGAGTTGTCCTACGAGTTTCATACGAGCTGCTGGGGATAGGGATTTTTCCCCGTCCACTCCTGCTGTCTTTTTGCCTCGATTTTCTTGTGTTACCCTGCGAACCGCTAGCACTTTGCATGACCAGGAATTCATTAATGTTTTTTGAAGTTTTCGGACTTTTTTGATCTCTCCACGACGAGAGGCAGCATAAATGCGCGTTTGCAGCTTGTAGACATATTTATCGACTTGTTGCCAATCAATACTGTCCCATCCCACAGTCTTCGACTTTGAATCTGTATTAGGCTTGTTCACTGTTAATTACACCTTTAGCTTTGATACATTTGCGGGTCACGTCTGCTTATCCTGGGCATTACCCCATCCTTTTTCTGGCTTTACCTGTCGTTTCAGATTAGGCTTTTGCTTCTTGACCCATCTCTTCCATTTACACCATACGGGTCGATCCCTACCAGTTAATTTTGGGGATGTAATTGGGTTACTTCGTTCCTACAGTCATTGTTTGAGTTCTTTAGGACTCATCTTTCCACCTGTTGTACTAGTTGTGCATTGCTAAATTCGCCCAAATTAGCAAACTTTGGTACTGTCTGATGTTCCAGACGCAGGGTGTGGCATGATCCACAAGCTTATATCCCCTGCTTGAGCCTTAAGATGGTTCAGTAGATGATTCGTTTATCTATCCCACGATGTCCTGTTCCTTGAAATTATCTCAGTCTAGGGTCGGTTATAGAACTCTTGCTTGCGGTGAGGCGTTTTCAGCGCAGAGCGCGAATGCGCCCTGCGCTTCAAGCTTCATCTGATTATTAGCGATCGCGGTGAGTTATTAGCGTTCAAGTTAACTCTTGGGAATGTGGATGATAGAAAACCCCTGCCAGAAATGGCTAAGGGTATCTTTGGTAAATTATTTGGCGACCGTGGTTATATCTCTCAAGACTTGTTTGAAAAGCTCTACGAGCAACAACTTCAGTTGATTACTCGATACAAAAAAAACATGAAACAGCGGTGCAGCGCGTTGGGCGGGTTCCCCGACTTGAAGCGACTGCACCAAGAAGAAGTTAGTCAAACTAATAGACAAAATTCTTTTGCGTAAAAGAGCTTTAATTGAGACAGTTAACGACCAACTCAAGAATATATTTCAAATCGAACATTCAAGACACCGTAGTATCTGGAATTTCTTAGTCAATTTGATGGCTGGGTTGATTGCTTATACCTATCTACCTAACAAACCTTCTCTCGATTTAGAGCCGAAAGAATTATTAGCACTACCTTCTGCTACTTTCTAACTTTGTCGAACTCACGTATCACAATAAAATTGCAAACTGATAGGGTTCGAGAACCAGTTCTCTTACAGCTGAAATAGTCTTACCAGAGACAATATCGGTCAAAATTTTTCGCATACCCAATAATCTAAGCTGTTTGGCGACGATCTCTTGTTCGCGATCGCTAAAATTAGCCAAAACTAAGACATTTTGCTCCTGTTGGGTGCGAAAATAGCCAAAGATACAATCATTACCAGTATCGATAATTTCGGTTTCGGCACGAGTAAAAGCACGATTTTGTTGGCGAATTTGAATCAGCTTCAGCAGTCCAGGGTAAATCGTACCAGGTACGCTAGAACTATCCCGTCGCCGCTCTGCACGTTCCCAGTTAAATGCCGAACGATGAACCCAACGACTGTCGCCGTCTTTTTCGGGAAATTCGGTGTAAGTATAATCATTTAAAGTTCCGATTTCGTCTCCCAAATAAATTAGCGGAATACCGCCAATAGTGAGAATAACTCCATGTAATAGAAGAATGCGCCGAACTGCTAGATCGATCTCTGACAAATCGCTATCGCTGGTTAACTTTTCTAAACCACACAGAGAGGCAGTAGTACCAGAAATTCGGGCTTCTCCCGTTTCGGGTTTTTCTTGAAAAGGAACTCCTTTAGCAAAACTGCCTTCAAACCGACCAGTATAAAAGGCAGTTAAAAATCGCCGATGATCGTAAGGGTTTATTTGTAACTCTCGTAGATCTTCATCGGCAATTCCCCAGCCAATATCATCATGACAGCGAATATAGTTTACCCAGGCACAGTTTTCTGCTATAGCAAATCGCTTTGCCATTCCATAACGCAGCAGACGGACATTTTTCACGGCTAAAGCATCCCACAATAGCGCCATTAACTGGGGATTGTAAGATAGGGGACATTCTTCTTGACTGATATAACGAGTTACTTCATCGGGATGCACGATCGCTTCTGATTTAAATGCCATTGCTGGAGCAGCAATTTTAGTCAGGGCGTTAAAAGCTTGAATTAATATATGTGCTTCGGGTAAATTTTCACAACTCGTACCCAATTTTTTCCATAAAAACGCTACTGCATCTAACCGCAAGATTTCTACACCGACATTTGCCAAGAACAGCATTTCTTCTGTCATACGGCAAAATACGCTCGGATTTTCGTAGTTTAAATCCCACTGGAAGTTATAAAAAGTCGTCCAAACCCACTTACGAATTTTGTTTTTGTAGGTAAAGCAGCCAGGGCGTTCGTCGGGAAATACCGAATTAATTGTTCTTTCAAAAGCATCGGGTAGTTCTCGGTCGGGATACATCCGATAATATTCCTGGTAGTCTGAATCACCTGCTAGAGCGAGTTTTGCCCATTCATGTTCGTCGGAGGTGTGATTGAAGACAAAATCGATAACTAAGCTAATGCCGTGTTGTCTTAATTCGGTAGCAAGCTCTGCTAGATCGTCCATCGTTCCCAAAGCAGGGTTGACCTCTCGATAGCTGCTAACGGCATAACCGCCATCGTTATCGCCTTGGGGAGATTTAAATAAAGGCATTAAATGTAGATAGGTAATACCCATTTCAGTTAAATAGGGAATGCGATCGCGCAATTTTTGAAGATTGCCAGCAAAAAGATCGACATAGCACATCGCTCCGACCATGCGATGGGACTGATACCATTGAGGATCGGCTTGCCGCATCATATCGAGAGCTTTAAGATCGTCAGACCGCTCTAACCACATCTTGGTAGCGGTAACTAAAATATTTTCTAAATGATAGAAGAAATCGTAGCGATCGCTATAAAGCTGATAGAGTAGCCGAAATAAAAGCGGAAAATGTGTTTCGATGCGTTCTATGTAACCTTGCCACTCCACTGGCTCTACTCTAGCACTAAAGCGTTCTTCCAATCTCGGCAGTAGGCGTGATAGTGAAGTCGCACTCTGTCTTTCTAAAGAATCAACCCTAACCATACTTGCGATCGCCATCCTTATTAATAATAATTAGCAAAATATCTATATTTTCGCCTTATTTAAGGTTTTTGGCTCTGATAAAATGTTGAACGGTATGTTGGGTTTGTCCTTTCAACTGTAAAACTTTATACTACTTTGGTAAGATTTGAAGAAACCCTTAAATTAACAATTGTGCTAAGAATTACCTGCGGCATTTAAAACGTACACAGGGCGATCTATCTCTCCGAAACGATTGAGAGGCCAAAAGCGAAATACTGCCTTACCAATAATATTTTTACGCGGCACAAAACCCCAGTAATGACTATCATAACTATTGTTGCGGTTATCTCCCAAAACTAAATAAGAATTAGCAGGAACAATTATAGGACCCCATTGATAATTTGGTTTGGCTTCGAGATATTTTTCTTTTAAAGGAATGTTATTGACGTATGCCTTGCCATTTTTTACTTCAACTCGATCTCCAGGTAAACCAATAACTCGTTTGATAAAAGCTTCATGAAAATTTTGTTGCTCTAAGGTTGCAGTCGGATTGAATACAACAATATCTCCGCGTTTCGGTGTAGTAAAATCGTAGCTAATTTTATCAATAATCAGGCGATCGTTAATTTGTAGCGTAGGTAACATCGAACCTGAAGGTATATAACGCGCTTCGGCAACAAAGGTACGAATTCCCAAAGCTAAAAATAAACTAAGACCTAAAGTTTCAAAAGTTTCAAGCCAAATATTTTTAGTTTTTGATTGGGTTTGTCGCTCTAGCTTTTTTTTGGTTAAAGACATAATTGATTTTCTCTAAATCTTTGATTTTATCTTATAGTTTAGATATTTATTAAGTCAGTATTGTGTCAATTTTATGTCGATCGCCAGACAAAGCAAAAGTTCGATGGGAGTTTTAAAAGCAATATTCTCGTTCGAGTAAATTTTTGCTCACTTTATTTCCCAATACCCGATAATTGAGATCGGCATATATAAAATCACATCTGTTTGGTATGCTGACCAAAAAAACCCGCCTACGGTTTGCCCGCTGGTTACTCGGTAAAGAACGCTACACTAAAAACGCGCTTCATCAAACTCATCCCTGGTGGCAAGTCATGTGCTTGACTGGTGTTGATTACTTTTCTACGCTGGGTTATCAGCCAGGAATTGCCGCACTGGCAGCAGGTACATTGTCTCCTATCGCCACTTTAATTTTAATTTTACTAACGCTGTTTGGAGCCTTGCCTATATATCGTAGAGTAGCATCACTCAGTCCTCACGGCGAAGGATCGATCGCCATGCTAGAACATCTGCTTCCCTGGTGGCAGGGTAAGTTATTAGTGCTTTTTCTACTGGGTTTTGTAGCAACCGATTTTATTATTACCATTACCCTCTCAGCCGCCGATGCTACGGCACATATTATTGAAAACCCTTTCGTGCCTGAGTTTTTGTCAAGACAACATTTAGGTTTAACCTTAGTTTTAATTACTTTACTCGCCGCTGTCTTTCTTAAAGGTTTTGAAGAGGCAATTGGTATTGCTGTAGTTTTAGTTGCTGTTTATTTAGTATTAAATTTTATCGTAATTAGCGTTGGCATCGAGCAGGTATTACAACATCCCGAATCGATCGCTAATTGGCAGAAGAATTTGTTGCAAGCTCATGGCAATCCTCTATTAATGTTTGGCATCGCAGCTTTATTGTTTCCCAAACTAGCATTGGGATTATCTGGGTTTGAAACTGGAGTTGCCGTAATGCCTTTAGTAACGGGAAATGCTAGCGATACAGAAGAAAATCTCAGAGGCAGAATTCATCACACTTACAATCTACTCACCGCTGCCGCCGTAACTATGAGTTTTTTTCTACTCTTGAGTAGCATAGTGACAATTATGCTCATACCATCAGTAGAATTTCAACCTGGAGGTGCAGCTAATGGACGCGCTCTTGCCTATCTCAGCCATCAATATTTAGGTAATGCTTTTGGCACCATATACGATCTCAGTACAATTTTGATTCTTTGGTTTGCTGGTGCTTCGGCAATGGCAGGACTGCTTAATATCGTGCCGCGCTATCTACCCCGCTATGGTATGGCACCCGACTGGGCGAGAAAGAGGCGACCTTTAGTTTTAGTCTATACGGCGATCGCTTTTGTAGTGACAATTATTTTTAATGCCAACGTGGATGCTCAAGGAGGGGCATACGCTACGGGAGTTTTAGTTTTGATGAGTTCTGCTGCCTATGCCGTTACCCTATCAGTCCGCGATCGCCGTAGAGGAAAAATTGCTTTTGGTTTAATTACCTTAGTTTTTATCTATACCACAGTCGTCAATATTATCGAACGACCCGATGGGGTCAAAATTGCGGCATTTTTTATCGGTGCAATTATTGTTACTTCTCTGATTTCTAGAATCTGGCGATCGACCGAACTACGGGTAGAGCGAATCGAACTAGATGAAACCGCACGTCGTTTTCTTACCGAGGAAAGCTGTCACGTTATTAGATTGATTGCCAACCGCAAACAAAAGGGAGATGTAGCAGAATATCAGGCAAAAGAAAAAGAAGTACGCGAAGATAACCACATTCCTGCTTCCGACCCAATTTTGTTTTTGGAAATAGAAATTATCGATGCTTCTGATTTTGCAGAAACAGTTAAAGTAAGAGGGTTACAGGTTAATAACTATCGAATTCTACGCGCTCGTGGTGCTGCCATTCCCAATACTATTGCCGCTATTCTACTTCAGATTCGCGATCTAACTGGCATACTGCCCCATGCCTATTTTGGTTGGGTAGAAGGCAATCCCTTGCAATACCTCTTACGATTTTTATTATTTGGCGAGGGAGATACTGCCGTAGTGACTCGTGAAGTGCTGCGCCGTGCCGAGCATAATCCAGAAAGACGACCTGGAGTTCATGTTGGTGGCTGAAAAATACTTACCGCATTTTTTAGAGCAAGCAAAAAATCAGGTAAGCTTCGATCGCCTTTTTGGCAAGGGTGCCGTCAGCAGTAAAATCAGATTTAGCAACCAAGGAGCGAGTCGCTGGCACCATAAGGCTAGGTAACTCTGCCATCCTACTAAAATTTCTTCTCTGTCACGTTTTAATCCGGCTATCAAAGCCAAAGCAACTTGGCGAGACGTAAGAGGTTTGACAAAACGAAATCGTTGGAATTCTCTGACCATATCTGTATCTGTTAGAGAAGGAAGCAACGTTACTACTCGCACGTTGTCGGGAGCTAATTCTGCCCTCAAGGCTTGGGTAAATCCAACTAAAGCAAATTTGGTAGCCGAATAAGTAGCCATAGTAGGAGCGGCAATTTTTCCCATCAGACTACAAACATTGACTATAGTTCCCTCTTGCTGACAAACCATCCGTTTGGCAATTAATTGGGTAATGGTATAAGTTCCCTTAAGATTGAGAGAAATTTCTGCATCTATGTGGGAGAGATTGGTTTGTAAAAATGTACGTTGATGTGCTACTCCCGCACAGTTGATTAGTATCTGAATTGGTCCAAATTCCCTCCAGGCTTTAGTAAGAGTCATACTAACGCGATCTATTTGAGTTATATCTACAGAAAAAAATATAACTTTGGTGCGGGGATTAAAGGCTTGAATTTCTCCTGCCAATTCTTCTAACTTAGTTGTGTTACGAGCTACTAACAATAAAGTTTTGCAGTTTTGTCGAGCTAATTCTAAAGCGATCGCTCGTCCGATACCACGAGAAGCTCCAGTAATTAGAGCAGTTTTATCTAAAAGTTTCATAGTTAAAACCTTTATTAATAACAATTGTAGTACTAAAAAAATGCGAAGTGCGCCAATTGACAAAGGCTCTTAAGTTAGTAAATATTTAGAAAAGAAAACAATTATTACTAAAATTTAATTCATAGGTCGTAGCCTAACAAATCTAACTAATAATTGCCAATATTTTTCTACAAAAAACCTTTTCCTTTGGGATCGCTTTCGTTTTGCTTGTATTAGAAAACACAAAAATTTCTGTCATTAGATTTTCACTTATTTGACACATCAGCGACATAACAAAAAAATAAACTGACAAGTTTTTTGTTGGAATTTTAAAACCACATAATATTTTAAAAATAAAAAGAAGTTTTAGATAATTTCAATTTGCTTGGCTATTTTTTAAAAAACACTTCTTTAGATACACATAAAAACAATCTTTTTATGTGTCCTTTGACTTAAAAGGATGTTTGGAAAGTAAAAATAAACACAAGTATTGAATAGAAAAGCTTCCTAGACTATAAATTGAATGTCGGCAACCATCTAGGAAGCGATGACTTCAGCCTACAATACAGAACTAACTACCAAACAGTACAAATTGAAGAAAAACTCGATTTGTCTTGATTTACTTTTTTGTTTAACTTTAGTGGTTTAATTTAATAGCATCCCTCGACTCTAAATGACAGCTTTGCTGGTTTCTCCCCATAAGGCTTGATGTAGATTAGCTTCGGTATCAGCTTGAGAAAACTATACTTAATCCTATGAAGTCAAGATCGATAATTATTTTGGTGCTACTTATAAGCGTAGCGGCGACCGTGTTGCAAGTTAATAGGGTTAGCGATCGCAGCCTGGATAGCAAGTTAGTCAATAACTCATTAATATTCCAGCACACTATTATCGATCCTGCGCCTCCTTCGGGTAACGGTTGCTGTTTGGACATATTGGCGATTGGAGATCTTGACAGCGATAAAAAGGCAGATATTATGGTAGCTTCTCAAGAATCTATAGGTGCAGTTTGGTATCAATATCCCGACTGGCAGCATTATCCAATTAGCGATGGTGAATTTACTACCGATGGTGAAATTGCCGACATCGATGGCGATGGCGATGGTGACGTAATTTTAAGCGATTACAGAAGTGATGCGATCGCCTGGTGGGAAAATACTAACGATCCTTTTCAGGCTGAGGGCTGGATAAGACACCAAATTGGTACGCGCTTCGCTCACGATTTAGCAGTAAAAGACATTAACGGCGATGGCAAACTCGATGTTGCTATGTTTCGCAAAGATCGACCACGACAGTTAACTTGGTTTGCCGCACCTCAAGATCATACTCAGCCTTGGATTCGTCACCAGATCGATACTCCACCAGGAGAAGGTTTAGACCTGGGCGATCTTGATGGTGACGGAGATATCGACATTGCAGCCAGTCATTACTGGTATGAAAATCGAGATAGTCTAGGACTCAAATGGCGAAAACACCAGGTAACTGCAAAGTGGGGTCAGGATACTCGCGCCATTATTGCCGATCTGAACGATGATGGCAAGCAAGATATAGTTTTGAGCCACTCTGAAGGTGCGGGTAGAGTTTCCTGGTTTGCCAATCCTACCTGGACGGAAGGTGTTATCGAGCTAAATTCTCTTCAAGGCTGTCATAGCTTGGAGGTAGGAGATTTCGACTATGACGGCGATCTTGATGTGTTTGCAGGAGAGATGAACACTGGTGGCAAGGGAGTAATGGTTTATGAAAACTTAGGCAAAGGCGATCTCTGGAAGCCTATGGTTCTCTCTAAACAAGGTACGCATAACGCTCGTGTTGGCGATGTTGGCAGCGACGGTAGTTTAGATATAGTCGGCAAAAACTATACAGGGAAAAAGGTAGTAGAACTTTGGTCGAATTTGTCTACCAAACCAAGGCTAACTCTAGACGATTGGATTTATATTCGGGTAGATGATAAGAGAAAAACTTTTAACCAGGAGGTACGCTTTTTTGGATTAGCTACGGGCGATCTAACAGGAGATGGTTTTCCAGACATTGTTTCGGGACGCTATTTCTATCGCAATCCAGGGGGAGATTTAACCGATAATTGGGAGCGAGTTACCTTTCCTCTCAATGTAGATGCCATGTTAATTGTAGATGTTGATGACGATGAATTTGGAGATGCGATCGCTGAGGCTCTACCAAACATTTATTGGTTGGAAGCTCAAGACTCTCAGGGTAGTTCTTGGTCGATTACTAAAGTTGCCACCATGCCAGCAACATCCCACGTCAACGGACAGGGCTATCAGTTAGCTCAAATCGTTCCTGGTGGCAAACCAGAAATTTTGTTGGCTGGTGGTAATGAAGATAGAGAAATTTATTACTTTGAAATTTCCGACGATCCTACTGCTGGCAATTGGCAACCCACTCTAATTACTAATGAAGCTACCGATGAAGGAATTGGCGATGGCGACATCGATCGCGATGGCGACATCGATATTGCTGTGGGAGATATGTATACGGGTGTCAAAAAAGTTTCCTGGTGGGAAAACCCCGGTAATAATGAAGGCAACTGGATTAAGCATAAAATCGGTCGTATTTCTCAATGGCCCGATCGCTTTTCTTTAGTAGATTTAAATAATGACGGGCGTTTGGATTTAGTGGTAAGTGAAGAAAGTGAAAGCGAAAAACCCAACGCCCATGTTTATTGGTTCGAGCAACCAGAACAACTTCAGTTTTCTTGGCTGCGTCATCTGGTTGCAACTCAATACACTACTAATAGCATGAATGCTGCCGATTTAGACGGCGATGGCGAAGTCGATATTGTGACGGGAGAACATCGAGGCGACAAACAAGTTGCCATTTGGAAAAATATCAATCGCGGTTCTAGCTGGATGAAATATTTAGTTGCTGAAAATAAAGAGAGTCATTTAGGAACCAAACTTGCCGATTTAGACAACGATGGCGATTTAGAGATTATTAGTATTGCCTGGGATGATTATCCACTTCTCCATCTCTGGCGCAATGATGCCAAAAGACTGACGGATAAACCTGTTAATGACAATTTTAAACATTTGTAAATAGAGGTATAGCGATGGACAGAAGAATTATGGCACCCCTGTATCAATGAACAATTTTTCAATTAACCCGACATTCCGCAGAAATAAAAAAATAACTGAATAATTATCGGAAGAATCAAGTCTGGATATCAAATCAAGTTAAATTAAAGAAAAAGTTGATGGTATGTTAAAAATCATGACACCATCAACAGCAGAAGTAAAAGTTAAAGACCTAAATCACTGTGGAATAATCGCAGGAATAATTGATGAAATTGGGCTAGTAGAGGAAATAGACAAAATTATCGCTTCTCATGGCAACCAAAAAGTAACAACAGGGCAAGCAGTGAAAGCCATGATTATCAATGGCTTGGGCATGATTAGCTCTCCATTATATCTGTTCCCAAAATTCTTTGAGGGTAAAGCTACAGAACATTTACTGGGGGAAGGAATATTACCAGAACATCTTAATGACGATATGATGTGAAACTAATTCCACATTTTAGTCACGGCAAATCTGGTAGACCCCCTCAAAATCAACTCCCAACTCAGGTTCATTACCAAATTGATGCTAGTTTGATTCCTAATCTAAATGCTATTGCTCTAGAAGAACGAAAAGCAGGAAGATTTATTCTGGCAACTAATGTCTTGGACAAACATCAGTTGAGCAATGACCAATTGTTGATTGAGTATAAAGCACAACAATCTACTGAGCGAGGTTTTCGATTTCTCAAAGAGCCTTTGTTCTTTACCAGTAGTGTTTTTCTTAAATCCCCAAAACGGATTGCTGCTTTGGCAATRGTTATGGGCTTATCTCTTTTAGTTTATAGTCTGGGTCAACGTGCTTTACGACTAGCTTTGGCAACCGCAGGGCAAACTATTCCTAATCAGTTGGGCAAACCGACTACTTCCCCTACTCTACGTTGGGTTTTTCAATGCTTTATGTCGGTTCATCTTGTTTCCTTCGGTGGAGTCAAACAAATTAGTAATCTTACTAGTGAACGAAGTCACATTCTTCAGTTTTTTAATTCCTATTGTCGTCAATATTATCTGCTCTCTTAAACTTTTCTGCGGAATGTCGGTTAACAATGAATAATGAACAGTAAATAATTTTCACCGACCACTGAATATCTGCTCATTGTTCATTTTAATTTTTGGCTAAACTTGAAATATTTCGGTCGGTTTTAGTGTTACCTGTTGCAAATATCTGATGTTCGAGGTTATTTTTACCATTTTGTTTGACTCGATACATTAAACTATCTGCCACTTCCAGCATTTTATCAGTTGAATCGGGGAAATTTTGGAAAGTAACCGCTCCTATACTAAGGCTTACTGAAGGAAAGTAAGCTTCAATGGATGTTCTAAGTTGTTGCTGAAGACGAGACAAAACGAACTGACCAGCTTCATAGTTCGTTTCTGGTAAAAGCAAAGCAAATTCGTCTCCCCCCAAACGAGCGACAGTATCCGTTTCACGAATTTGTTGTTTGACAGTTTGAGCAATAAATCTTAATAATTTATCTCCCAGATCGTGTCCTTGGCGATCGTTGACTTGTTTAAAGTTATCTAGATCGAAATAAGCCAAAGTTAGAAAATGACCGTAACGAACAGAGCGTATAGATTCGCTTCGCAATAATTCGATAAAAAATCGTCGATTTGCTATTCCTGTTAAGGGGTCTATACGAGACAGAACTTTTTCTTTTTCGTAAGCTGTTTTGAGACTAGATATTAAATAAGCTATGGTAAAAAATACAATTAATCTTACTAATGTATTCCATAGAACTATTAGTAGATACACATGATGTTTTACTTGAAATTCGCCAATAAAACTACCAATGGTACTTAGCAATACTAAAAAATAGGAAAACTGCTTTTTTCCGTACCAACTCGCAAAAAAGATAGGTAACAAATAAAAAAGTGATAGAGAAATATCAATAAAGACTAAATGATCGATAATACTAAAAAATAGAATTGCCGCAGAACTAATTATAATTGCCAAATAATTTAGTATTTTTTCACGATCTATTTTGAGATTCATAATTGAGTATTGCCAAAAGCAACAGACAGGCGAACCAAGGTTTTAGCTAGGAAGGCGGTCGAAGTGGAGAAAGCAATATGAAGCGAGACTTGAATTTCATTAGCGTACATATTCTTGTTTATAAAAAGTAAAAATTACTTTAACTTTAGATTTAAAAAGAATATGTATAAAGCATGATTTAGCTTAACAGTCTTTCTCTTCCAGGCTATGACAAATCTATGTCAGTTTTGTGTCACTTTTACCGCTCCCTCTCACCTGCCGCATTCTTTTGCTATAACTGCATTTCCTTACTTCATAAACCAATCGGTGTTGAGTTAATGCCCATTGTAGAAAGGGACTAAACTAATTAGTTTCAGCTTGAGCGGTAGGATAAGCACCAGCTTTGACTGCCAGATTCATCTCTTGTCCATTGCGTTTTAAACCTAATTCGAGATTTTTACCTACACCACTATTTTCTACTGCTTCCTGTAAAGCATCAGCATCTTCAACTGGTTGACCGTTAACTTGCTCGATAACATCGCCAGCCCTCAAACCAGCTTTATCGGCAGGAGAATCTGGAACTACTCTGACTACCAATACTCCTTTATCTTCATAAACGCTCAAACCACTGTTGGGATTAGAATTAATTTCTTGTTTAACTTCTGGGGTTAGTGTAACCATTTGAATGCCCAGGAAAGGATGTTCGACTTTACCCGAAGCAATCAACTGGTCGGAAATACGTCGAGCCGTATCGATAGGAATGGCAAAACCAAGTCCCTGCGCTCCTTGAATGATAGCGGTATTGATGCCGATGACTTCACCTCTCTGGTTTAACAACGGACCGCCAGAGTTACCAGGATTAATTGCAGCATCGGTTTGAATAAAATCTACTCGTTTATCGGGAACACCTACTTGCCCTGCCGTACGTCCCGTAGCACTGATAATGCCTTCGGTAACGGTGTTATCGAGTCCCATCGGGTTGCCAATGGCGATCGCCATTTCTCCTGGCTGTAGTGAGTTACTGTCACCAATTTTTAGCGTTGGTAAATTATTGGCGGCAATTTTTACTACTGCTACGTCAGTAACAGGGTCTTTACCCATTACTTTTCCTTCAAAAGTGCGACCATCTTTGAGCGTCACCGTAACCTGTTCTGCCCCATCAACTACGTGAGCGTTAGTCAGAATCGTACCGTTGTCGTTAATAATAAAACCCGATCCAGTTCCTTTCTGCACTTCTTTATCCGGCATTTGTGGCATTTGTGAACCAAAAAAGTTGCGGAAAAAAGGCTCGTTAAATAGATCGGCATTAGGATTATTTACCGTACGCGAAGAGTCGATTCGCACTACCGCAGGACCTACCTGTTGCACTATCTCTGCAATGCGATTGTATGGTTGGGCATCATCGCTCGGTTGCGACTGGGTAGCTTTTTTATTGGCTTCGGGCGAATTAGATTGAGCAACGGCTGAAGTTCCCGTAACCATACTATTATGAGCGAATAAGTAGTCTCCACCAACACCTACGCCTACGCCTAAAAGAACCAGAGCCAAAGCTGCGGCAGATTGTTTGGCTACTTTTCGACGATGGGAGCGAGGAGCAGAATTTAGAGTTTCGTTAGGATTGGATTGTGGTTGGGGATAAGTAGACATAATTTTTACCTTAGAACTTAACTTATAGAAACTCTGATAATTTAAAAATTTGTTTTGTCGCTCGTGTGTCAAAAAGATAGATTTTTGGAGGCAATGCTCGCGATCTTATCAATCCGAGCGGAATTAAATTTCACACTAACGCCATTCCTAAATCATAGTTTTCCCATAGAAATTTTCTAAGCTGTTGATATCAACTATCCTTGCGTATTTTTAGTTGGCAGATTGACCGAGTAAAATTAGAGGAAAATAATAATCAAATGTCATACAGCATTGACTTACACAAACGGGTAGTAGAATTTGTATGTCGAGGTGATTCTAAAGCAGAAGCATCGAGACGACACGAAATAAGTTTATGGGGTGTAAATAATTAATGATTGGTGTAAACGAGACAATTTGACTCCAAAAGTGTCAAGAAGAAGCCGAAAGCTTGACTGGGGGTCAACTTTCGCGCCATATATAGCAATTTGCCGATGCTTTACTAAGAGAATGCGCTCAACACTTTGGGGTTAGGGAAAACGCAATTTGATATGCTAATCATTGACAAAGAAGCAAAGGTGCTGGAAGAAAACCTCATCTCAAAACAGTAGAGTCAAAACTGATTTACATTTTGTTCTACAAATCTATTTAGCTATATGAATTAAAATTTTCTCGGCGAAAAAAAAGTTTTAATAATAACATTCATTTTGTTAAAGCGACACTAATTTTTTACTGATGACAAATAATTAGTCAAGACGACATCAATTTGAAAAAGGTGACAAATAATGTGGCAATCGACACAAAAACTACAAAGCCCTATCGCTGAGAGGGTTTGAATTAAATCGGAGCGGCGGGATTTGAACCCACGACCCCCACTACCCCAAAGTGAACAAATAATTCTTAAATCCCTTTACTTGAGAGATTTTGAGCTATTGTCAATAACTTTGTCTACCAATTTTCTACCAATATTGAGTTTATTAAAATATGTAAAGCTATAAGTTACTGATTTTTTGCTCGCTCAAACATCTGCAAAAGCGAATTTAATAAATTGGGATTAACGAAAAAACTGGTATTTTGAAGAGCTTTCAACTTTTGTGCGAGATCGATTTTGTCAGCTAAAGCTGCATCGTACAAAACTCCTAATAGTCCCGTGATTTTCAAGCCTCTTTTTCTAGCAATGGTTCTTGCCAAGCGATCGTCAACAATTAGCAAGTCAGACTGACATCTTTCCGCTAAGATAATAGCCTCTATCTCCCCTTTGTCCAGCCTGTCTAGCTCATAGTTCATAATCATCTCAACAGATTCAACTTTTAGCCATTGAGGGTAATCTTGAATCCATTGTTTGACTCGAACAGGGGTGTTATCTGCTTGTAACTCTAAATAGACAGCATTGGGAATAATGACACTTCCGTATAATTGTGACAGAAGCTCAATACAATCGATTAAGATTAAATAGCAAATGCAAGAAGTATCAGCTACAACTATCATTAATCATTTATTTCTTAATTGTTTTATTGTTTCTATATCTTCTTCCAAATCTTCTCGCTCGTAATTGAGATAAACTCCAGACTTTTTCAAAAAATCATAAATTTCTAAACGGGAGGAAAAACCAAGGATTTCTCCAAGCTCTGCCGTACTGATAATCTTACTTTTATAAGCTTCTAAAGCGATATTATCTAAAACTTTTTTGGATAAATCTCCCCACTGTTGTCCAATCTTTTCTGTTAGTTTATCGGGTAGATCGACAGTAATTTTCATAATATTTTTTCTTTCTTTAGTCTCTATACAACCCTTCCTTTTCTTATCCTAAGTTAACCAACCTAACTTTATGTGGTCGCTTCGCGTATTGTCTTTCATGACCCCCTTGCGCTAATCGTCCCCCTTGGGGTGACGGCTAAAGTCGTGCCTGCGGCGCACAACAACAGCATTCCTATTGTAACTACGCGGTACAAGGGAAATTTGGTTATTAATGTGGGGATACCCCACACCCCATTTTGTGTAGAAAATTTGCCTGGCGGCAGACCCTTGACTCGCTCCGTTCCTTAGAGAGCGTAAATTGTTTTTATTTTCTTTAAGGAGTTTTATTCCATGACTATTAATCACAATGCTCTATCTTCTAGATTTCAAGTTCCTACACTTAAAGAACAAGAAAGAAAAGCTGCTTTTCGTAAGTGGCAGGCAGTATTCTATAGCTTACGCCAGTTAATTTGGGACAGAACCAAAAACAATATTCTCTCCGACGCGATCGCATCGGGTGCAGTAGAAAGAGGCGATATTCCCGAAGAGATCATTCGACAGCTTTACTCGGAAGCCTGGCAAGAATTTATCTCTGAATATGACGCAGCTTTTGTCAAAGCTAGCGTCGAAGAAATGGTTGAATATGCCAAAGAGCGAATTGAGAAAACTCTAACTCTAGAACGTTTGCTGGAACTAAATAGAGAGCGTAGTGCTAAAAGATTCAACAGATAGATAACTATAAGCTCAGGGCATAAACCCTGAGTTTTTTTCTTAGTTTCAGAAGTACCGACCATGCCTAAAGTAAGCTGTCGCGCATTTAATTTGTAGGTTGAGATTGGGTGTAGGTGTTAGGGTTAGGAAATGTTGACAATATCTAGAAGTGAGGCTCTATCCCTGCTCATAAATGACTTGTGCCGTTTTGAGAATTTCGTGGCGACGAATCCAGTTTTCGCTGTCCTCAACCGCTTCTTTTAGTGCAATGTCGATTGCACAAAACCTAGTTTATTCTAATGCTGCTGCTGCCAGAATATTAAATATAGATCCTTTACTTATTAAGAATCTCGAAATTTGGCAGAATATTATCCTCGTCAGAATCTGCGCTCGCCGAGCCAAGTTTATCTCCAAGAAAGATTTTTGCCAGCACTTTGCCGATTGGCGTAGAGCTGAAGCAAAAACTTAGAAGTAACATCTTCAGGACTTACGCAGCTGACTAAACGTTGTTTTGCTAGCCGTCGAGCCAAAGCCGATTATCATGACCAGTTATTCTTTTCTCGTGTTCACTCTCTGCACTGTGTTACTTAGCTTTTAGTTTTGATTGAGATGTGTCTATCAGTCAGCTTACGCAGTTCAATGGAAAATTGAAATTGAGCTTTTGAGAGGGGGAATAGGAAAGGACAAAGGGAAAAATAAATCCAGGGCGCACCTGCGCCGCATCTCTTTTTTGTCTTAAATAAAGAGATGCGCGGCGGTAGCCGCCTACCCTTGCCCCTTAACCTTTTTACCAGTCTTAACCGAAAACTGAGTGCGTAAGTCCTGACCTTATCTCTACAACAAAGAAGTATTTACCGTTCGTAATCCCTTTAAAGATACTTGCTTGCTATAGAGTTCTAGCTGCTGTTCAATCGCGAGCCGAGCCTTGACAATCTGCATCTACTAGCAATACAGTAAATTTTTTCATCGCCAAAGTTTGAGCTATATGTATTACTAAAGTAGTTTTCCCAACTCCTCCCTTTTGATTCTGTACCGCAATAATCATTCTTTATTTACGATTACTAACAAATAAAGAAATACAGAAATATGGCAATAGCTAAGTTTATTCAAATTAACTCGATTTAAACTCTTTAAAAGCTCTAATAATAAGTCTCGCAGAAAAAATTCCCCGAAAAGTGAATAACGGGGAATTGGTCCCATAACAGCTTTTAAACTTTTCTTTTAAAATTAAATGTCAAGCTACCTTTAATATCTTTTTCTACTCCTGAGCCATGAAGCACTAGGTTTCCATCTGCTGATACCTCAGCAGATACAGAAAAATCGGTGGCGTTGGTGAATTTTAGCAATACGCATTCACCAACGCCAAGAAATGAAACGACAAAATCTTACTACGTCAAAGATGGCAGAGCTAATGCAGACATCTTTGACGTAGTTAGACCGAATACTCTTGGCAACACTAGGATTTAACAGGCAACGCCAGTATCTTCTTATACAAATCCTCTAAGTAAAGTTCTCTATTATCTGACTGCCTGAGTATACAGGTATTTTCCCGCTGTGAGCTCACATTAATACAGGAAAAAATTATGGCGCAAACGTTTATCACATCAGCTCCAACTCAATTCAATCTGATAGAGGCAACAGTTGATGAGATTACAAAAGCCTTTGAATTTGGTGCTCTCACAGCGGAGGAGTTGGTTCAACTCTATCGCAACCGCATCGAAGCTTACGATGACTCAGGACCGAAGCTCAATTCCATTATTAATCTCAACCCCAATGCCCTGGAAATTGCCAGGGAAATCGACCGAGAACGCTTCGTCGGAAAAGACTTAGGAGCCTTGGCTGGAATTCCCGTACTCCTGAAAGATAACTACGATACTTTCGACGTACCAACAACAGGTGGCTCTGATGCTCTTGCTGGCTCAGTTCCGCCGGATGATGCCTTTGCAGTCGCCAATTTGCGAGATGCTGGAGCCGTCATCTTTGGCAAAGCGAATTTAGATGAGTTTGCCATCTCTGGACAGGGATACGGTTCTCTAGAAGGGCAGGTGCTCGATCCCTATCAGTTAAATCGCCAGTCGGGTGGCTCGAGTGGGGGTACGGGAGCGGCGATCGCTGCTAATTTTGCGACTGTCGGAACGGGAAGCGATACGGGCGGCTCTATTCGCACACCATCGTCATTTCAGGGTCTAGTAGGCGTTCGACCCACCCGTGGCTTAGTCAGTACAGATGGCATTATCCCCTTTACCCCCTCGCGGGATATGGGCGGACCAATGGCGCGCACGGTGACAGATGCCGCAATAACCTTGGGTGCTATGGTGGGATTCGATCCCGACAATCCCAGTACTAGTACTAAAATTGCCCCTCCTACCGTTCGACGCGATCGCTTCTACAAAGACTACACTCAATTTTTAGACTTAGACGATCTTGAAGGAGCCCGCCTAGGGGTCGTGAGCAATTTTTTTGGCGATGCTGCCGACCCAGAAGTCAATCGGCTAGCTGAGGAAGCTCTGAACGAGATGGAAGAGCTGGGGGCAACGACTGTTGACATCTCCTTCGATGAAAGCTTTCTTTCCGACGTAGACATCACTTACGGAACAGCAACTGAAGCAGAACTAAAACCCTATTTCGACGATTACTTGGCGACACTAGGAGCTGAGTATCCTAAAACGGTAGAAGAACTGATTGCGGTTCTTGAGTCTCCAGAAATCGCTAATTCTGAAACTCCATCAACTATAGTAGACACCCTCCGCTCTAGCTTGTCGGGCAGCTTGTCCGCTCCAGATTATCTCGATGTAGCAGAAAACGTGACTCCTTCGATAAGGAACACTTTACTAGAAGTCTTAGATAGCAACGATTTAGATGCTTTTGTCTTTCCAACCATCGGAACCTTCGCTCGTCCTCTACCAGAAACAACCGATCCTACCTTTGTCAGTCCCCTAGAAGATCCTCCGACCCGACAAGTGGAGTTGGCAAGCTCTACTGGTCTTCCCGATGTTACGGTTCCAACCGGAACTAGCGAAGGGGGATTGCCAGTTACTATGTCCTTTACGGGTCGTCCTTACAGCGAACCGACCATCCTGGGCTTAGCCTATTCCTACGAGCAGGCAACCAAATTTCGAGTTGCTCCTGAAAGTACGCCCCCATTGCCTGGGGAAGAGTTTGAATATCTCACTGAGGTGACTGTTTATGGGGACGCAGAGGATGATGAGATCGCTCCAGAGTTACTAGCAGATTTCGATGGCAACGGCGATCTCGTCTTTGCTGGTGCGGGGGAAGATCTCGTCGATACTTCCCAGGCTCTTACTGGCAGTAATCGCATCTATGGTGGTGCTGGTGATGATGAAGTTATTGTCGGCATAGAGGATTTCGCCGTCGGTGGTAAGGGTGACGATTTGCTAGATGCTTCTGTAGGCAGAGGGAAAAATCGCCTCTATGGAGGTGCTGGTAAAGATGAATTTTTTCTCGGCAGTGGCGATCGCGCTTTTGGTGGTTCGGGAAATGACAGCTTTTTCGTTCTAGCTGGGGGTAACAACTCTCTAACTGGCGGTGCTGGTGCCGATCGCTTCTGGATTGCTAATGCCGAGCTTCCAACATCGGCTAACACGATCGCTGACTTTACCCCAGGTGAGGACGTTATCGGTCTGGGAGGCTTAAACCTGAGTTTTGAAGACTTCAACTTACGGCAAGATGGCTCGGATACAACGCTCAACGCTTTCGAGCGAGACCTGGCAGTTCTTTCAGGAATTAATGCCAACGACCTTAGTGCCGATAATTTTGTCTTTGCCAACGAAGCATTGGGTTAGAAGAAAATAAGCACGAACGTGACATGAGGGGCAATTATTTTGCAGATGAGTGATGTTTGGGACGACTAAAAATGCTCTTTAAGCATAATTGCTGTAATACATACAGTTTCCCTTTGATAATGTGGCATTTTACTTGCCCGACATGTCAGCTTCGCTAGTTTTAGACCGAGAAGCCGAATCAAGTAAAGGCGAAATCTGCTGCTGTTAAGGCAGTGGCTTCAGTGTTTAAAAACGTTGCAACTGCTAGATCTCCAACACTAATTGACGTGTCAGAACCAATTTGCTCTATGGAAAGGTCTTCAAATTTCAGTCCAGTCTCTTTGAATCCTATGACATCAACTCCGTCTTCAAAATCAGCCACTTCACTTGGAGCCATCGGAAGGAACTCGTTCGCAATCCAGAATTGGTCTGCCTCCGAACCTCCTGTTAGAAGAACGTCGCCCTCCTCACCAACAAATAGCTTGTCATCACCTTCATCGCCAAAGAGCCGATCTCCTGTAGTTGCATAAAGTTCATCATCGTCCAATCCTCCAGAGAGAAGATTTCCTCCCCGACCCCGAGCAGCATCTAAAACATCCTCGCCACTCTCGCCATAAGCTTCGTCGTTGAGGTCTACCAAAATGGTATCGTCGCCATCGCCGCCATAGATTCGATTTCCGCCACTTATTGCAGCAGTAGTGTCAATCAAGTCATCTCCGACATCGGCAACAACCGTATCGGCATTACCGTCAAAATTGGTAAGCTCGCCAGCAACAATTGTGTCATCAGTTGCTTCGCCCAGTGCCAACACCTCAGTGACATATTCAAACTCTTCACCCTCTAGGGCGGGTAACAGGGGTGGTGGTTCCCGTAACATAGTTTCCTGCTCGTAGTCGTAGGCGTAGCTTATCAATTTTCCTTCTTCGTAAGGGCGTCCTAAGAAACCGAGGGAGGTAGGTAATCCTTGGGAGCCAAAACCCATAGGTACTACCATACTAGGAAATCCAGGTGAACTATAACCCGCAAGAATTGCCGATTGGGGAACATCCGAGTCCACAAAATCGGGGTCTTCGACTGAATAAACAGGGTTGCTGATAGGAGGAGCAAACGTGGGCTGATAGGGAAAAACCAGCGCATCCAGTTCAAAAGAATCGAAGAGAGCTAATTTTAGCTCGGCGGCTGTAGGCAGAACATTTTCAAGGAGATTCGCATAGGCTGGGTCGTCGGTAGAATTATCCAGGGAACGCTCTAACAAATCAATAACGCTCTCTGCTGGTGGCAGTGAAGAGTTGCTCACCTCCGTTTCGTAAATTTCGAGGAATTCCTCAACGGTTTTCGGCACCTCTGGACCGAAAGTAGCGAGATATTCTTCCCAATCCTCCTGGAATCGGTAATCTGCAATTTGCCGAATGTTGGGAGTACCATTCTCAACGTAGAATTCAAGGAACTCGGGGTCGAAATTGACTGGGTCAACAATTTCTGCTCCCAGTTCTTCTAGGGTTGAGATCGCCTCTTCGGCTAAGGCATCAATCTCAGGATCGCCCCCAAAGAAATCTCGAGCCACACCAATGCGTGCTCCTTTTAGCGAACCTTTGACTAGAAAGTCCGTATAATCTTCAGAGATTAGCTCCTCACTATTTGGGGTCAAGGGATCGTTTGGGTCGATTCCTGCCAGTTCGTTCATCAATAGTGCCGCATCAGTGACGGTACGAGCAATTGGTCCTGCCGTATCGAAGGTTAAGTTTTTGGGAGCGATGCCATCACGGCTAATGACTCCAGTGGTAGGTCGTATCCCAACCAATCCCTGATAGGAAGCAGGACCCCGAACAGAAGTGCTGGTATCAGTACCCACAGCAAAAGTGGCAAAGTTTGCAGCAGTTGAAGCTGCAGAACCACTACTAGAGCCGCCAGTGTCGCGGATAAAGTCGTAGGGATTTTTCATTTGCCCATCAAGGGTGCTGTAAGGACCCCCCGCAAATTCCCCCATGGATGCTTTACCCAGGATAATTGCTCCGGCATCCCGCAGAGATTGAGTAATAAAAGCGTCATCTGGCGGAATTGCATCCTTGAGAATGACCGAACCATTGGAAGTTGGCATGTCAAAGGTATCAATATTGTCCTTCAACAGCACGGGCATTCCATGGATGGGACTTTTAATTTCTCCAGCCTGAAATGCTTCATCTAAAGCTTTGGCAACCTTTAAGGCATCGGGATTAATATAAGTAACTGCGTTTAGTCTAGGTCCCGCGTTTTCATAAGCTTCAATTCGATTGAGATAAAGTTTTACTAACTCCTCAGCTGTGAGAGCACCAAATTCAAAGGCTTTTGTAATCTCATCAACTGTTGCCTCTATCAGATTGAATTGAGTTGGAGCTGATGTGATAAACGTTTGCGCCATAATTTTTTTCCTGTATTAATGTGAGCTCACAGCGGGAAAATACCTGTATACTCAGGCAGTCAGATAATAGAGAAATTTACTTAGAAGATTTGTATAAGAAGATACTGGCGTTGCCTGTTAAATCCTAGTGTTGCCAAGAGTATTCGGTCTAACTACGTCAAAGATGTCTGCATTAGCTCTGTTATCTTTGACTTGGTAAGATTTTGTCGTTTCGTTTCTTTTATTATGCGTACTAAGAATCCTCTTCAAATTCAATGTGCGTTGTCTCAGTCATTTTGGGTATCGCTTAAAAATTTAATGTGACAATAAAGCTACTGCATGGCTGTGCTACGCATCTTCTCTCTACTATTTTTCACTTTAAATCACGTCGGGATACTTAAAATTATCCCGTTGAAGAAATGGTTACAATTATATTGTATAAAACTCTAACTAGCGAGTCGTTCTCTGTGAAAGAAACCAACATTAGGCAAACAATAGCCGCTCGTGTTCAGAGTTTGCCAGCAGAACAAATCAAACAAGCTGTATTAAAATGGCTCGACACAGAAGAGGGAGAGCTTGTCGATTTGGCACGAGATTTATCTACAGCACCAGAAGCTGAGAGTCGCTCGGAGTTGTCAGCAGCAAAAAAAGTCGTAGCTTTTAGAGAATGGGCTGATAGTCACCGTCGCGGACTGCCGTTATTAAGCGATGAAGCGATAAGTAGGGAAAGCATCTACAGCGACGAACGGCTGTAATGAGTTATTTGGTAGACACGAATATTCTGTTACGCAGTTGCCAGCCAGACCACCCGATGTACCCGATTGCGGTGGAAGCAGTAGCAGCTCTTTTGGCACGAGGTGAAAAGCTTTATGTTGCACCACAAAACATTATTGAGTTCTGGAACGTCTGCACTAGACCACTGGATAAAAACGGGTTAGGCATGACACCAAAGCAAGCTAGTACCGAAGTCGCCAAAATTGAAAACCTTTTACCTTTAAAACCAGACCTGCCAGAGATCTATCAACAATGGCGGAAACTGGTCGAACTTTATGCTATCAAAGGGGTAAACGTTCACGATGCCAGATTGGTGGCAGCCTGTATCGTGAACGAACTCACTCACGTTCTCACCATAAACGTGCGAGATTTTAAAAGATACCGAGAAATCGTTGCCGTTCATCCAGACACGGTAAATCTCTAGAGCAGGCTTTCGCCCGTCACCGATTAAAAATCGAGCGTGGCGATTACAAAAATAGTTTTTGAAATGCCTATAGCACAGGGCTTTCAGCCTTAGCGTAATTCTCTGTACAATTGCTACTCAAATGCCATAACGAAAAATTAAAACTTTTTCGATCGATAATTGTTCACTTAAACGACCGTTAATTTGAACTTTCTCGACTGCCGCGATTGCATTTTAGTGAATTTGGCGATCGCTAGCAAATTCGTCACTCTATTTTCGAGCAGAGTTTATTATTGTGGTTTAGTCAATCAAAGTATATAATTCTGCTTGATAGATAAGTTTACTAAACAATAGCCAACAAAATGCTTCTCGGTTATGCTCGCGTTAGTACCAACGAACAAAACCTAGATTTACAACTCGATGCTCTACGTTTGCATGGATGCGAACGCTTTTTTACCGATACGGTTAGTGGAGCTAAAGCAGTTCGTCCTGGATTAAATGAGATGTTAAGTAATGCTCGTCCCGATGATGTTATTGTCATTTGGAAATTAGATCGCCTAGGGCGAAGTCTCAAGCACCTGGTCGAGTTGGTAGCCGAACTAAACGAGCGTAATATAGGGTTGAGAAGCCTCAACGATCCTATCGATACAACTACGGCTCAAGGTCGGTTGGTGTTTAATATCTTTGCTTCTCTGGCAGAGTTCGAGCGAGAGATAATTCGCGAACGAACCAATGCGGGGTTAGCTGCTGCTAGGGCTAGAGGCAGAATGGGTGGCAGAAAACCTGGACTATCGGAAGATGCCCAAAGAAAAGCTCGTATAGCTCAATCTTATTACCAAGAGGGAATGCCCGTTGACCAGATTGCCAGAGATTTGGATATTTCTAAAGCTACTTTGTATAAGTATTTGCGGTTTCGGGGAGTAGAGATTGGCAAGTATGAAAAACAAATATCATGACTTTATTTTAAATGGCAAATCATACAGTCTTTCTTTTACTTTGTCTAAATCGACCGCTGTATTGATTGTAGAGCAAAGGTTTTAGCGACAGGCTGTACCATATCAAACGAACCTTCTATTTCCGCCAACAAGCTGCTAAGGTTAACAGCAAAGAAAATTTTGCTCCCGTCTTAGACAAACATCTCGAAGATATTTTCGTACAACGCCTAGAAGGTAATGAAAAAATCTTTATGGAAGTGATGAACAATGACGAGCTTAAAGAACTTGTTTTTCAAGATTTACTATCTCGCGTCTACAGCCAGCTCAACGATTGAGGTCTTCAATTCAGACTCAATTTATCGACGTTGCTCGCTCGTCTGCTGGGTTTGAAAATTCAAGCTGGCGATCGCTACTAAATTTTCTGTATTTCTGTAATTGCAGAAAACTGTAATTGCAGAAAACTAGATATTTACGCTCGAACTGCCAAACCAGACGGGGAGTTAATACTTCGCTCATCGACGACTATTTTGTGGCATCGAATTCGATGGAGTATGGTTCCAATCGCCCATTGGGATCTTGCCAGTACATTTTGCCATCTACGGAGATAATTGTGGCTATACCTAGAGCGTGCATTCGCTTAACGGCTTTCTCGACGGCGATTTGAGCTTTTTGCTCGATTTCATCTGGGGTAAGGTAAAAAAAACCTTTCTCCGTTTGAATTGATGAGTCTTGAAGATTTAGTTCGCCGTGAGAAGTAACTTCTGACATTGCGCTCGCGCTTTTAATAATTAATTGACTATCTTTATTTAATTTTAGCTTGGGAAGTAGGTACCAACCGAGGCGCATTTTCTGTAATTACAGAAAAAAGTAATTACGTCCCTAACAAACCGCTACGACTGACTTTTTTGCTCTCAATCGCCGAGAAAGTTCATTTCTATGTCTATCAGCCTCCCCACCCCTTAGAGTCAATTGAAGCAGATATTAAATCTTTAGAGACAGAGATTATAGCAATGTTGGGAGATGTAGTTTAAGTTAATGATAGCGTATGTGCTATCTTATAAAGATGGTTACAAAAATCGTTATTGATACCAGTGTGTTTATTGGTGCGCTTATTAGTAGGACTGGTGCTAATCGCGAATTGATTCGGCGTTGTCTGAGACAAGAGTATCAACCTTTGATGGGCAATGCTTTATTTTCTGAGTACGAATCAGTAATGAATCGACCAGAAATTATTACTAAATGTCCCATAAGCCAAGAAGAGGTCATGACTTTGTTTGCAGCCTTAATTAACGTCAGTCAATGGGTATCAATTTATTATCTGTGGCGACCAAATCTTAAAGATGAGGCAGACAATCATCTAGTGGAGTTAGCAATGGCGGGAAATGCTCGAATTATAGCGACTAACAATATCAAAGATTTTCATAATTCTGATTTGCTTTTTCCCAATTTGGCGATTTTAAAACCTGAAGATATTATTCGGAGTTAGATAAGTATGGCAACTTTAACAATTCGTTTACCAGACGACAAACACGCAAGATTAAAAGAATTGGCTAGATCGAGAGGGATTAGTCTAAATAAGTTGATAGAAGAATTTTCCACTATTGCTTTAACAGAATTTGATGCGGAGAATCGTTTTAGGGCTTTAGCAGCTAAAGGAAATCCAGAAGAAGGCTTGAAGATTTTAGATAAGTTAGATCGTTCATTTGAGCCGTGAGTGAGCAAAATAGACTCTTATCATTACACATTTAGCAACGCCACAAATCTATAGATAAAAGTAATGAAGCTGAAAGGAATTATTAAAGGGCAAACTATCGAACTACTAGAACCAATTGCTATTGCCGAAGGTTCAGAAGTTACTATCGAAATCTCCGAATCAGAATTAGAACCCAAACCCAATTGGACAGAATTACAAAAAGTAATTGGAATTTGGCAAGAAGATACTGAAATACAAGAAATTTTTGAGGAAATAGAGCGAAAACGTCATTTAGATTTGGAAAGGGATGTCGATTTTGATAATTTATAGGGTAGTTCGAGCGGAATGTATTTACTAGATACAAAAGCCAGCTCAATGATTGAGGTCTTTAGTTCAGACCCAATTTATCGACCTTGCTCGTCCGCCAGCTTGATTTCTCAAACCAAGCTGGCGATCGCCTTCGTCTACTTGTCACATATCCTCAGACAAACAAAATATATTTCGATAACTTAAAAACTTAGTGCTACTTGCATTAGCGAAACAGCTAGTAGGGGTTACTTTTCTCAGCTTTTTCTATTGTAAGGGGTGACTCCAAACGTCAAAGGAGTCTGGGTAAAGCTCTAACTTTCTGTAGTAAAATAGGCTTTTTAAAGAGTTTCTAACATTCGCTACTCTTCATCTTTAGCTTTTTGTCTGAGTTCGAGAAACTCTAAATAAAAACCGTATTTCGCGCCAGAAAATAACTCGCTAACCCAAACTAAACCCATTGACATTTGAAGCCTCCACCCCTTGCGTCAAAGATAGCTGAGGAAAAACTCAGTTGTAAATTTTATCCAATTTAGGAGTTACAAAATGCCAATTAATCACAATGCTCTATCTTCTAAATTCCAAGTTCCTACACTCAAAGAACAGGAAAGAAAAGCCGCTTTTCGTAGATGGCAGGCAGTGTTCTACACTTTGCGTCATCTAGTTTGGGACAAAATTAGGACGAATATTTTAACAGATGCTTTCGCATCAGGGGCAGTAGAGCGTGGCGATATTCCAGAAGAAGTTATCAAACAACTTTATTCGGAAGCTTGGAAAGAGTTTGAGGTAGAATTTGACGCGGCTTTTATCAAAGCTACCGTTGAAGAAATGGTCGAGTATGCCAAAGAGCGACTCAAACCAGAGATAACTTTGGACTACCTATTGAAGCTAAATAAAGAGCGTAGTGCCAAACGATTCAACAGATAAGTATGACTTTAGCTCAGGACTTACATCCTGAGCTTTATTTTCTCTGTCAAAAATCAACTAATTAAACTAATAAAAATAAACCAACTAAAAAAAAGATAAAAATAAAAGTCCTTCGGTAGCGGTGAAATTAATTGAGGTCAAATAAATGACTACCGCTCAAAACTTAATTTATTCTAAATCCGCTGCCGCTAGACTGTTAAATCTTGACTATTTCCTAATTAAAGATCTAGAAGTCTGGAATAAAGTCGTTCTAGTTAAAATCCACGATCGAAAGGCTAAATTCGTTTCCAAGAAAGAATTCTGCCAGCACTTTGCTAACTGGCGCAGGTCTAGAAGTCGCACACTTGAAACTACACCTCATCTCTACAATAAAGAATCTTTTACAGTCTACAATCCCTACAAAGAAACTCGCTATCAAGTTACCGTTCGCCCACAAGAATTAATCTGTGACTGTGATGATTGGGCTAATCAAAAAGAGTTGTTGGGTAAAGCCTGCTGTAAACATTGTTACTCGGTTCTGAACCACCTCAATTACTCTTCTCTAAAAGAATACATCGAGAAATCTAAAGAGTTAGTAACGGCATAAATAAACAAATAAAAGTGTCAGAGAAATAAAATCTGGCACTAAAAACCAAACAAACCTTCGGCGATCGCGTAATTAATTTGGAGAGATATAGCTCATAGAGATATAGCTCATGGTTAATGCTTTTGAACCTTTAAAAATGGACGGTATTGTTTACATCCCTGGTCGTCCCCGTCAGTATCGCGCTGACTGTAAAGCTGGCGTGTTTAAAATTGGCGAGTCAAAGCTGGTTGGTAACGAACTCAAACTAGAAATCCTCAGCTTTCGCACCTTTGAAGAACAGCTATTCAATTATCCCTATCAAAGCTGGTTGGAAATTATCTTTGTAGACCCCGATAACATTGTCGGTCATATTCTACTCAAAACCGAATCTCTCGATAACTTTATCAATCTTCATCTAGATTTAGGGGTAAAAGGTATTGCTATCGGTACGGGTATTGTAACTGCCAAGATGGACAAACGCTCTTCCGAACTAGGGACTTATTATGCAGTAGAGTTTGAGTGGGCTGAAAATCAGGAGGAACGAGTTGAGGAGTTGAAAGCATTTATCGGTCAGCATCAACTCTATGCAGCGCGAATGAAGGATGGGCAGGTAGAACTACCACCACTCCCAGCAGCAGCTAGGTCAGTAACAGAAGATGCCGAGGTCGAATTTTAACTAATTTAATGTTTGACGGGCAACCTATTGCTGATTGTCCGTCATGTTTTCTAGTTCCTCAATAGTAGGAACATTGACAATCTTTAGCTGTTCCAAATCTCCATTTAGAAAATAACCGTTGAAGTTAAAGTAAGTCTCGTCCCATTCATAATGAGACACCCAATCTTCACCGTTATTCAAAACCAATCGCTCGATACCTAAGTTGTGAATTAATTTACCGAGATTCCCTATTAACAAAAATCCACTTAACTGATTTTCTGTCCAAGAGTTAGGACAATGAACTAGTAATGCCGAACTGCCTTCTACTACAACCATTTTTATTTGACATAGTTTAAGCAGTCCTGCTTGCGCCTCGCTACAGTTTTTAATTAGGCGATCGCCAATCAGTTGACTAAAATTTTCCATAACCGTAATTTTTACCTCGCTAATACAAGAGTATCAAATGAACTAAAAGATAGAAAAGAATAATTAGTCCTTCGGTGTAAAGGAAATTAATAAACTAAAAGGAAACAACAGTTTATGAATGATAATCTCTGGAATCAAACTCAAGACCTCATCGATTTAGAAGAAGCAATTGCCGAAATTGCTAACAGCGAAGAACTAACCGAAACAGAAAAAGACGAACGTTCTCAACAACTATTTCAACAGTGGTTGGGTAAAGAAGAAGACTGGAAAGCAAAGCTAGAATCTGCTGCCTATGCTGCTAAATGCTTAGAAAAAGAAGCCGAAGCCGTTAAATCCATGATTGACGAGCTTAGAGTCAGACAGGTTAGTAAGCTCAATTCTGCCAACAAGCTAAAACAATACATCCTCCTGGCAATGCAGCAGCGAGGAGAAACCAAAGTTAAGGGTAAGTATTCAACCATCTATCAGCAAACCAGACAGCCAGTAGTTCTTAAGGTAGCACCAGAAGAACTGCCAGAGGAATATCAGCGAGTTAAAGTCGAGGCAAAATTAAACGATCTAAAGCAGGCATTAAAAACTAGTAAAGATGATTTTCCCTGGGCTGACTGGGGAGAAACCGAAACCAGTTTGGTAATTAGGATTAAATAGAAAACAAGATAGATAAAAACTAAATAGTTACTGTCTCGTGCTGAGGAGTAAGTGAAGTTTATTAGATAACAATTACTATGAACTATTCACAACCTAGTTCGAGAGATGAAGATGCTCTATTTGAGTACATCAATGGTGAAAATGATGCCCTGAATTTAGAAACTCCAGCTTCAGATGACTGTTACTATCTTTCTGGCTGGCATGAAACTAAAGCCAAACTAGCCAGAGGAGAATTGACCGTGGAGATAACAGAAAGAGACTTAGAAGAAGAAAAATATAATCCAGAGATTTTCTGAACAAAGCAGTCCTACGGCAACCTGTGAAATTAATTCTAAATCGAACTATGAACGTAATTACTTTGCAAAAAGCCGTAGCTAACCTCAATTGGCACATTGATTTTTATGAATTCTGTCGAGAAATACTTCAAAAACATAACTGGACTGACAGACGGTTAGAAAAAGATGCTTACTGCCTGGAAAAATGGCGCGACTGGCAAAAGTTAAATAAGGCGTTACATCTCTTTGATGATGAAACCTTAGAGCGCATTGTCACTGTATATGAACGAAGACATAAAAACAAATAAACATATAGTATGGCTGAAATTTTAAATAAACTTTCAATTTCAGCCATGAATAACTGTATACAAGCAGTGTTGAATGTTGAGGTAGCGATCGCCTGCAATAAGAAGTCAATGAAGCCATCGCCTAAACCACGATCGCCACACCGAGAAAGTAGAACGAGAATTACACAGCTAAAAGAAAGGTAAATCTAAGAAAAAGAAAGCAAAAACTAAGAACTTTGAGGAGCAATTAAAATTAATGTAGAGTCTTGCTAACACGCTTATTTTGATTATGAAGGGCTATATTAAAGGAAAAAACATAATTCTCTTAGAAAACGTACCCGAAAACTTTAAGGAAGGAGATGAGGTAGATATTCTAATTACTCCAATACCATAAGAAAACTATCCTTTTCTAACTTTTGAATTAGGAGTTAAAGAGGAATATCTCAATCGAGAAAAAATCTATGAATTAGATTAGAATGCAGAGCGCGGGCAGGACTCAGCCTCACGATAGTAATCTGCCAGGATATTCTTTTTAGCTTAATGAGCAAAATTCTGGTTGCAATTTCTCTATGAAGTTAAAAGATGTAATTGATTATGTATCTATAGATCCTCGTAAACTAACAGAATATGCACTCAACCTAGATAACCCTAAAGGTAGGGACAAGGCGTTAATGTTTCAACGTCATCTTGGTTTTACTAAAGACAACTATCAACCTCTGTTAGAACAAATTGAAACAAAAGTGCTTAACGCAGAAGCAAGTTTACAAAGGACTGACGTACACGGGCGAAGATATCAAGTAGATTTACAAGTAAACGGAGTCAAGCAAGGACAAACAGAAGTTGTGCGAACGGGGTGGATAATCGAACCAAATACGAATGTAGCTAGATTGGTGACGCTTTACGTGAGGAAAAGAAAATGATTCAGCCAGAATTATTCGATATTGTTGAGTTGCTAGTAGATTTACCTGAATACAATCTTCGAGCAGGAACACAGGGGACTATTGTTGAAAGTTACCAAAACAATGCTTATGAAGTCGAGTTTTCTGATTCTACAGGTGAAACTTTAGCACTTTGTACATTATCTTCTCAACAGTTTATAGTTGTTTGGCAAGCTAAAACAAAAACTTGGTTATCTGTTCCCGACAGAGTAGCCGCTATTCTCAATAATTTAGACAATAAACGTCAAGAAGAAGTTTTAGATTTTGCACGTTTTTTATATCTTAAATAGATTTCAAACCATTTTTATTCCTACAAAATAACTTTATTCAATTGAATTTTTACTTAAATTTATTAACATTGTGAAAAACCTATCTATCCAACTACCTGAAACCGTTTTTTCCGCCCTCCGAAAAAATCCTGACGAATTTGTCAGAGAAATGCGGATTGCTGAGAACGAGACACCTGAGCTTGGCTCAGGTGCTTGATATGTCCGTACTGCCGTAAAATGGTATGAATTAGAAGAAATTTCCCAAGGTAAAGCAGCAGAAATTGCGGGCTTGAATAGAGCAGAATTCATTGATGTTCTTTCCCGCTATCAAGTATTTCCATTTCAATACACTCCAGAAGAAATAGCTAATATTGATGAGTAGAGTAGTAATCGAGACTTCGCCTTTGATTGTATTGTTTCAAAGTTTATTTAAGACCTAAATAAACATTACTTGTCGAAGTTTTCTAACAGCTTCAGAGAGAATTTCTGCGGCTTCTTCAATCTCGCGATCGCTCGTAAATTTTCCCAATCCTATTTGGATATTTGGTCTTGTAGCAGTTTCTGCAACTTATCTCGCTTTAGCGCGATCGCCTGTTCGTCTGCTTACATTTCCAACTGTCTTAACTGACGAGCTTCTTCTAAATCAACAATACCTAATTACATCAATAGTTCGACATTATCTTTATTCCGCCACGTACCAGGGACTCTAATATTAACTCAACGTTCGCTCAAATTAAAAATGTTTGAGTGAATAAAAAAGGTGGAATCAAGTAACAATGATGCTTTGAGCTAGAGGAGTTAATCAGACATTAGCTGAAAAACAAAATAAATCAACTCTACTTCAAAAGATTTTAAATCAACAAAAAGTTGTGACCTTTTATCGCAAAATTAAAGCTTTAAATTAGTGGAAAATAAGACAAATTAAAACTGTCAAAAATATCGCAATTGTTTTTAGGTGTTCGCCGCGTTACTGTCTATTGTTAATTATTTTTGGTTGATGTATTGTGAGAAATAGTTTGTATGTCCGAACAAATTTTAACAGTAATTTAACTTTAAATTAAAAACAAGTTAAGAATATGAAATCGCTAACAGAAAGACAAGTTTGGATGACTATCTTAGCTAAATCTTCTGTAGTCAACCTCGAACAACAGGTTAAGACGTTAGAAAAATTACCAGAGTATACTGTTTTGCGGCAACCAGAGATTGGTTTGACAATGGTAAGAGCTAGAGCAGGAGGTACGGGCGAAGCATTTAGCTTAGGAGAAATGACAATTACGCGCTGTGTTATAAAAATAAATGAGGTTATGGGTTTCGCTTATGTTGGAGGGAGAGCCAAACGTCATGCAGAGTTAGCTGCTGTTTGCGACGGATTATTGCAACAGGAAGAATGGTTTTCTCAGGTGTGCGAGCGCGTCATTCAACCCTTGCAAATCATATTGCTAGAACATCAACAAAAACAACAAAGACAGACAGAAGCAACCAAAGTAGAGTTTTTAACTATGTTGCGCGGAGAATAAGTTTTTAATGATAGTTGAACTGCCAGGTTTTGAAGATTTAACCCACGATTCCCAAAGTACATTTAGAGTATTGCTCAATGCTTTGTCTCATCCAGGAACAATAAATAAAATTACCGCTCAATTAACCCCACCTTGGCAATTAAATATAGCTTGTGCTGCTGCATCTTTAACTCTATTAGATATAGAAATCCTCGTATGGCTGCAACCAGGATTAAATGAAGAAGTTAAAAACTGGCTTTTGTTTCATACAGGTTGTCGTTTTACCGAAAATACAAAACTGGCTGATTTTGCAGTTATTTGGGATGTTAATAATATGCCCTCATTATCTCAATTCAAACAGGGAACGCCAGTCTATCCAGAGAATTCCACCACATTGTTAATAACCGTAGAAGCAATTGGCGAATTATCACTACAACCAAGAAAATTAATAGGCGCAGGTATTAAAGAACAAATTACCATGCCCATCAATTTACCAGAAATATTCTGGCAACAATGGCAACAAAACCATAATTCCTATCCTCTGGGAATAGATATTTATTTCTTCTATCAAAACAAAGTACTTGGTTTACCCCGTACCTCAAAAGTAATTTAATTTTCCATTATCGATTATCAATTAAAAAATATGGCTTACGTAGCGGTAAAAGGTGGCGAAAAAGCAATACAAAATGCAGAGGCTTTATTACAAGCAATGCGTCGGGGAGATAAACATATCCCCGAATTATCTATCGAACAAATAAAGCAACAACTGGCTTTAGCCGTCGATCGCGTTATGGCAGAAGGAAGTTTATACGATCGCGATTTGGCAGCTTTAGCAATTAAACAATCTTGGGGAGATCTAGTAGAAGCAATTTTTTTATTAAGAGCCTACCGAACTACTTTACCCAGACTCTATTACAGCCAGCCTCTAAATACAGAAAAAATGCAGATTCAAAGGCGCATTTCTTCTATTTTTAAAGACGTACCAGAAGGACAAAAACTAGGTGCGACTTATGACTATATTCATCGTTTACTAGATTTTAAATTAGCCGCAGAAGACAATAATTATAACACTCTAGAAACAGATAACAATCGCGATCGCAATGGAAAAATAGCAAGGGCGATCGATACGTTAGATAGAGAAGGATTAATTCAATCCGAAACCTGTAAAGACGCAACTAATGAACCATTCGATCTTACCCGTCAATCGCTAAACACTCCTACCAATAGAGATGCTAGATTACAAAATTTAGCACGCGCTGACGAAGGCTTTTTACTGGGTTTGGCTTATTCCTCCCAACGGGGATACGGTAAAAATCATCCCTTTGCAGGTGAAATCAGAGTCGGAGAAGTAGAGGTAATTATCGAACCAGAAGAACTAGGTTTTGAAATTGCGATCGCCGATATTCAAGTAACCGAAGTTCAGATGTTAAACCAGTTTAAAGGCAGCAAAGAATTACCGCCTCAATTTACTAGAGGTTACGGTTTAACTTTTGGCTATAACGAACGCAAAGCAATGTCGATGGCAATAGTAGATCGTGCTTTAAGAGCAAAAGAGTTTGGGGAAAATTTAGAAGGTGTAGCGCAAGATGAGGAGTTTGTTTTATATCACTCTGATAATGTCGAGGCACAAGGGTTCGTGCAGCATTTGAAGTTACCTCATTACATTGATTTTCAAGCGGAATTAAATTTAGTTCGTCAGATGAGGAAAGAACAAAAAATAAATAGCTTAAAAATACGTGCGGCAGAAGCACATGATTATCCTGCAATAGCAGAAGTAAATAATTTAGCCTTCGGAAGAGAAAATGAAGCTGAGTTAGTTGAGAAAATTAGACAGAGCAAAGGCTATGTTCCCGAACTATCTTTAGTAGCCGAACTAGATAACAAAATAGTCGGTCATATTATGTTTAGCTACATAGATTTAATAGACAAAGAAACTACTCAAGTTTTAGCTTTAGCACCTGTAGCCGTATCGCCAGAACATCAAAATAAAGAAATAGGAAGTTTGTTAATTAAAACTGGTTTAGAAATAGCAGACAAAATACCAGCACCGATGGTTATTGTTTTGGGCGATCCTAAATTTTATATTCGTTTCGGATTTAAACCTGCAAGCAAGTACAGTATTCAATCTCCTTTTAATGTACCAGACGAATATTTTATGGTAAAGTTTTTGACTAAATCTGATGGTTATCGAGGAAAGATTGTTTATCCTGCTGCATTTAGTGCTGTTTAATTTATTAAAGCTGTAATTTATGAACCAAGCTCATTTTCCCGACAAGATTCGTACTTTACCAATTTTCCAAGGTAGATTTGAGGCAAATAGATTGACTACAGAAAATGTAGATATTTATTTTGCTAGTTATTCTCAAGGTACGGAAATCGAAGCGCATCAACACAATAGCGACAATCACGGCGTAGTAACTCAAGGAGAGTTGATTTTAATTGTTGATGGCAAAGAAGAATATTACAGCTTAGGAGATTGGTATCACCTTAAACCTCATCAAGTTCATGCAGCTAGATTCGATCGCGATACTTTTATTATTGAGTTTTGGTTTAAATAGTAATTCAGTATTAATTAAGACAAATGATCTCAGGATTAAACCATTTAAATTTATCTGTTACTAATTTGGAGGCTTCCTTTGACTTTTATACTCAGAAGTTGCAGTTTAAACCTCTAGCTAAATGGAAACGTGGTGTATATATGTTGGCTGGCGATCTTTGGTTCTGTTTGTCTTTAAATCGAGAGAGCGATCGCCACGTAGCTTCTGTCTACACTCATTACGCTTTTAGTATTTCTCAAACAGAGTTGAATTATTATCGTCAAAATATCAAGCAATTAAATCTTAGATTATGGCAGGACAACACTAGCGAAGGCGACTCTTTATATATTCTCGATCCAGACAATCATAAATTAGAACTTCACGTTGGTAATTGGCAAACTCGCCTAAATGCAGTTAAAGAAAATTCTTATGAAGAAATGATTTTTTATGTCTAGAAAATTATTATTCATTCATCTACTATGACTCAAACAGAACCAGGCTTTAACTTTGCCTATCTCGACGAACAAACCAAACGCTCTATTCGACGCGCTATCTTGAAAGCTGTCGCCATACCAGGACATCAAATTCCGTTTTCCTCTCGCGAAATGCCAATGTCTTATGGTTGGGGAACGGGAGGTATTCAAGTAACAGCTTCGGTAATAGGTAAAGAAGATACTTTAAAAGTTATCGATCAGGGTGCAGACGACACTACTAATGCCGTAAATATCAAACGCTTTTTAAAAAAAGTTTGTGGTGTAGATACCACAGAAAAAACCAGTGAAGCTACTTTGATTCAAACCCGTCATCGTATTCCAGAAACCCCGTTAACCGAAGGGCAAATTATAGTTTATCAAGTTCCCATGCCCGAACCTCTATTTATTATCGAACCATCGAGAACCGAAGCGGCAAAAATGCACGCTTTAGAAGAATATGGCTCGATGTACGTCAAATTGTATGAAGATATTACTAATTTTGGACAAATTGCCACTGCTTATGATTATCCCGTAATGGTTAACGATCGCTATTTAATGAAACCAAGTCCCATACCTCGTTTTGATAATCCTAAAATGAATAACAATCCCGCACTGCAATTATTCGGTGCGGGAAGAGCTAAGCGAATTTATGCCGTTCCACCCTATACCAAAGTTAAAAGTTTAGACTTTGAAGATTATCCTTTTTCAGGTGAAAAATGGGACGATAAAGCCTGTGAATTTTGCGGTTCGACTGAAAGTTATTTGGATGAAGTAGTAATTGACGATCGCGGAACTAGAATGTGGATTTGTTCTGATACCGATTACTGTAATTCACGCCGTGCGCAACTTGCGGCTAAAATTGAAAAGAAAAAACCCATTTGAAAAAATAAAGACTTCGACTCAAATGCAAAATATTTAGTACTGAAGATTTTATCATCACTTGCCGTTCAATTGAAGATGTTTTATTTATATAGTGCTTGCGATCGCTCAACCAAATTTTATCGAGTCGGTGCGATCGCATAAAAAAAGGTGAGCAAACGCCCACCTAGTTAACAAAAATTAGATGAATTAGTCTTTAGTATCTAAATAAGAGCTAAATTGTCTGCTACATTGAACTGGAAGATTTGACCGCCTTGGTCTGCCTCGCGCTCCTCGATGATGCCACTAGATTCGCCACTGTGCTGCACTACGCCGATTAGCGTCTGCTCATTTAGAGGGAATCGGTCGATAATATCTTGTATGCCAGTTCCAGCGATTTCTTCTTGAGTGTAGAAGCTACCGTCTTCCTTAGTCTGCACCAGGTGAGTCACGTTCCAGGAGCCAGAAAACTCCGAGCTAGTAGCCTCTGTAAAGGTGTCGGGAATTGCTGAAATTTCCGCGATCGCACGAGGATTGAGTTCACCACCAGCAGATGCTAAGAAGTAGCCCGTACGTTCTTCTTCTAGCTGCAACGTCTCGGCATCGATAGGCAGAATCATTTTCCGCTCGCCGTAGTCGTTACCTGAGTCCTCATCCACAATCAGGTAGTCACCATCAGAGGTCTTAATCCACTGTAAGCCATCGGGTTGATCCAGCCGAGCTTCCTCAATTTCTAAATGAGTCGCATGGGTAAGCGTACCATCGGGGTTGTTTGGTCCAATGTGACCCTTACCCTTACCACCAGTTTCTAAAGTCAGCGCGCCGTCTACACCAGCTAAGATGCGAGTTACGTCTGCCGATAGGTAATCTGGCAGACCGTTGCCATCGGCATCGTTATTTTCTAGCTCGTTAACCATATCGGTAAAATCGATGCCTAACTGAGCGCTGGGGACGGTCAGGTTTTGGACATAGCGATGCTTGGTGATATCGGGATCTACTGCTGGGTGTTCGGTCTTGCTGTCACCGTTGAAGTAGGTGTGACCCTCTGGCTGCTCGTTTACCTCACCGTTGTCGCCATCTTTCTCCCATAGAAATACCTCGGTGTCTGCGGCTGCTTCAGGAGTGTCGAAGCCATCCCACTGGTAGCTAGTAGGAACGTAACGCGCGCTGAAGTTTTCGGGAGCATCGGCATCAGTAGCGTAAGCATCCAACATAAACTCGTCAGCATCGACCTCGTCAATACCAAGAGAAGCGTAAGTCTCGTCAGTAGCAGCCATACCGTAGATCTGACCGTATAGTAGACCGTTGCGACCCAAGAAGGAATCGCGATCGCTAGCACCCTCGGCAAGAGGGTTGCCGTGGGCATCTACACCTTTCTTACCTACGTAGACCGTCAGCGGTGCTGGCTCAACTTCAAGGTTATAGCCCGCCATCACCATGACAACATAGTCCTCATGACCTGAGTTCATGGGGATCATTTTCTCATAGCCAGACTGACCCAACACTGGCACCGTGTAAGCCGTCTCATTTTCAATGTCTACAACCATGGAAGCCAGACCCATAGTTTGAGTAAAGTAGTCCTCTCCTGGAGAGATGCGGGCTTCTTCTTCAGTAATGCCAGCAGCGGCAGCAGCCTCCTCAAACATTTCACCAATGTTCCACTCCTCGCCCATTAGCCACACATCGTCTTCAAAGCCGATGCCGTCGCCGTACTTGTTGGCTTGCTCGTAGTATGCACCGCAGAAAGAATGGAAGAACCAGTCAGCTAAGGTAAGCTGCCGATCTGAGTCGAACTCGACTACCGTGCCGTCTGGCAGAGTTTGGTTGCCCCATTTAGCACTTAGGTCGGTCGAGTCTAAGTTTTTGCCGTCAACAATCTCACCGAAGACGTTATAGACAGTGTCGAATAGATGTCCTGCACCCTTAAACATTTCGCTGGCAGCAGCGTCATTGTTTAGGAATTCGGCAAATGCCTCGCGATCGTAGTCAATTGTATGGACGTGAGAACCAGTGAAAGTTGCGCCACTCTCCATCTCCCAGGGATATGTTTCGCTAGACAGGGTTGCGTATGACTCTGACTGATACGCTACGCGCACGGTATCTTGGTCTGCTAACCAAGCTGCCTGACCGTCTGGATAACCAGTCAGTACGTGACCATTATCTGGATCGATCTCGCCCACAGTCGCTAGTGCTTTAAAATCACCATAAGGAAAATCCGTGTCGCCACTACTGCCTTCCTGCAAATCTTCAGGCGCGTACGAGCTGCCCGCTTGAGGAATCAGCGCAGTAGTTTCACCAACAGTTATTTCGGGTTCGATAGCAGAAGCATCAACACGGGTATCACCAACGTCTGCACCAGTTAGTTCCGCAGCCCCTAAAGCTTCGGCAAATTCTGGGGCAACTAACAAATCTGCCTCAGCAATTTCTAATGACTCAGCATCAGCGTTAAGGCTACCTGGAGTGCCAACATCAAACAAAATTTCTAGCTCTAGATCGTCTTCAGTTGTATCTGCCACAAAAAAGCCACTGGCAGTTTCTGAGACTCTTGTCTCATCAAAACCAATCGAGAAATCGCCTACAGTAACTTCCGTGTCATCTAAGCCCAGAGTGACTGTTCCTGAATGTTTAATAGAACCGCTTACAGGAACAAAAGGATCGGTTTCAAATGTAAAATATGAATCTTCAATGGGAAAACCTACTTGGAAGTCTTCAGAGAAAGGTTCTTCTGTACTATCTGTATCGACCAAGGTAATTCCTGCTGCCGATTTTAATAAAGGTAAATCGAGAAAAACACTAGTAGTTCCTGAATCGACTTGAGCAAAAGTAGTTTTTGATTCGGTATCGGGTGTCAATGTATCTGTCAAGGGACTACCTCCTAAAGTAGGGTCTAAATCTAAGGGTTGTTCTAAATCGAGCAAAATAACTTCGTTGTTGTCGATATCGCCTTCTCTGCCCATCGAGAAAGGATAGTTATTGTCATTGGCGACTAAGATAGTGTCTTCGTCTACTACCACTACGTCTTCGATAGTTACGAAGGGGAAAGAAAAAGAAGTTTTGCCGTCTTCGTTTAGGTCGTTAGGATCGGCAATATTTAGCAAATCGACAACTTCTTCTTTAGCGACAAAACCGTTTTCGTCTACTTTTGAAATATCGATTTTGAAGATTTTTTTGAATTCGGCTTCTTCTCCTTCGTTGTTATCGCGTTCGATAACTAAAAACTCGTTTTCGTTAATGGGAGTAAAGTCGCCAATGGGATGAGAATCTTCGGTGGGATAGTAGCCAATTAACTCATCGCTGTACTCGCTGCGTTCGGGATCGAATTTATAGATGCGTAAAGCATTGTCGGGATCGCCCAATACTGGACCTTCGAGCAAAGGATAGAGTGTAGTATTATCGGGACTAAACGCCATACCCTCAAAGCCTTGAGAGCGATTCAAGTTGGCTAACTGTTCTTCGCCCAAAGCAGGATTTTGGGGAGATTTAACCAAGTCAGCAACTACCGCATCTCTAACTTTGTCTCCAGTACCAGGAAAGTCGGTGAAGAAGCCATCGGCACCGATTTGAATTAGCTGCTCGAATTCTCTTTCGGGTGTTTGAGGGGTACCGTCTGCTTCTAAAGTTAAAAACTGTTCTTCGTTGCGTAAAGTGTAAGGATGAACCTGCAAACCCGCAGTGTGAGCGTCATCGATGAAAGAAGTAATTTCGCCAGTAAGCTGAGTGGTAATTTCGGCTTCGCCATCGTCATTACCATCAACTGGTTCTTCCAAAGATTCTCTAAGCAGAATATTGTTTTTCCAGGGACCAGCACCTTCTGCATAGAGGTCGGCAATAACCTGTAAGAATTCGGCACTATCCATGTCACGATAGGTAGTAGCTTCAGATAAACCGTTTTCGACCGCAGCTAAAAACTCTTGTCCGTAAATTGCCTTTAAGTCGTTACCCTGTTCGAGGTTATAACGAATGTCATAAGGAACGGAGAAACCATCTTCGGGACTGGCATCTTTAGTAGTGTCTCCATAAAGCTGAACTAAAGGAATATCGCCCAAACCTGCTTCATCTAACATTCCCTGTAGTTTAATTAAGTTTTCAAACTCAAAGGATTGAATAAAGATGCGGTTGGGATTGGTAAATCCCGTTTTTTGTAAAGTTTCAATTAACGATTCTTCTGGAGATAAGTCCTGAAGATCGAAGTAAGTAGGATGCTTGGTTTCGGGATAGATGCCTACTTGTACTCCCGTTTGCGCCTCGACTTCTTGTACTAATTCGATGACTTCTTGAAATGTGGGAATTTCAAAAGCACCGTTAAATTCTTGCGAGCGAAAATCGTTTTGTTGAACCGCTCTTAACTGCTTGATTTCTGCTAAGGTAAAATCTTCAGCAAAATAAGCGGTAACTTCTTCGCCGTCGAGTATTTTGGTAGACATTCTGTCTTCACCAAATACCTCTGCGACATTAGTAGTATCGTCTAAAATTGGCTCGTGACGGGCAATCAACACGCCATCTTTGGTAGAAACTAAATCGGGTTCGATAAAGTCTGCTCCTTGCGCGATCGCCACACGGTAAGCTTCTAAGGTATGCTCTGGTAATAAACCGCTAGCACCACGATGTCCGATTACTAAGGGGTCTTGTCCGTTAAGAGTATTGAGCCTGGGGATATTGGGTGTGGGAATGGGAGCTTCGATTAAAGTGCCACCTCGATCGAAATGAAGTAGATAGGGACCAAATTCATCACCTACCCAAATATCGCCATTACTATCGAAGACAAAGGACTCAATATCGAAGTCACTACCAGTAAGTAGACGTTCTTCGCTGTTTTCGTTGACAATATTAAAAGGAATTAGCTTATCGGGGTCGGATAGCTGTACGAAGTTTTGCACTTCTACACTACCGTCTCCCTTTTCTGCACCAGCAAAATCGGGATCTGCTTGATAAATACGTAATAAATAGTCGGTACTATTTTCTTGTGCGCCAAAGCCGTTGTCGGATAAAAACCACAACGCACCGCTATTATCGGGAGCGAACTGTACGCCGCTAAAACCCTGTACGGGCTGTCCGTCAAATGGTCCCGTTCGACCGTTGGCTTCGATAGGATTACCTTCACCATCATCCGCACCAGATTGCGGTCCTTCGGCAAAAGTATCCGCAGGAAGCGAGGCAAAACCGATTAGTTCGTTAGCCATGTTTAACTTTTACTTAACCTAGAAATAATTAGAAATTAGTATTGACATGAATACTGTTTTAATTAGCGACAATAGCAATTTATTAGTTTCGCTAATACCACTTAGATATGATTTCACGATCTGGTTAAGAAAAGAATATGAAGCTATTAATAACAAATCAAAAAGTTACTTTTGTTTTATAAATAAAAAATAAGGATTCAGGTGGGGATTGTATAAAAAAAGAAGTATCGGTAATCTAAGAGTTAAGATGAGCCAAGAAACTCCAGCGAGAAACCGAGAAAAACTAAGCCAGTTGTCCACATTACTAAAAGAAAAGTCACTAGTGGTTCTCGTTCTCTGGCGCGATTTGAGGACATTGCTAGTAATTTAACTGCGATCGAGACTTGTCGTTTTCAAGGACGTTCGGTGATAAATTTTTTCGCCTCTGCTTTAAAGGCTTCTGTTGATATTGAAAAACAGCCTTTTTTAATTTCCAATTCTCATACCTGAATCCTTACGAAATTATCAATTAAAATCGGCGACCGAAACTGTTGTGTAAATCAAAATACAGACAAGAAATAAAGTAATGAAGTCATTATTAAATATATCTCAACTAACTAAAAACTATGGCAATGTAAAAGCTTGCGATCGCGTTACTTTCGATCTTTATCCAGGGCAAGTATTGGGTATTGTTGGTGAGTCTGGATCGGGTAAATCTACTTTATTAAATTGTATTGGCAATAGTTTAGAGATAGATGCAGGAACAGTTATTTACACTAATAGTAAAAATGAGATTTTAAATATTAAACAATTACCAGAATCACAACACAGAAAATTAACTAAAACTGAATGGGGATTTGTGCAGCAAAATCCTCGCGATGGTTTGAGAATGAATGTTACCGCAGGGGCAAATATTGCCGAAAGGTTATTAAACGTGGGAATACGCCACTATGGAAATATCAGAGAGGAAGCTAAATATTGGCTAGAACAAGTAGAGATCGCACCGAAGAGAATGGATAACTTTCCTTATACTTTTTCTGGGGGAATGCAACAGCGTTTACAGTTAGCGAGAGTATTAGTTACCAAACCTCGGTTAATTTTTATGGACGAACCTACAGGAGGTTTGGATGTTTCGGTACAGGCAAGACTTTTAGATTTATTACGATCGCTCGTCAGAAATCTCGATCTTAGTGTTATTTTAGTAACTCACGATATCGGCGTTGTCAGGCTATTAGCACACCGTTTATTAGTAATGAAAAACGGACAAATAGTAGAGTTGGGTTTGACAGATCGAGTTTTAGACGATCCGCAACATGCTTATACACAACAATTAGTTAGTGCAACTTTAATACCATAATATTTAATGAAATTAGCGACTTTACCTTCAGAAGTTATTACCGATTTAAGCAACCGCGATCGCTGGCGACTAGACGTTTGATAATTTGAAAGATACAACCCACATACATAGTTGGTTTGTACCATAGCATCTAATACCAAAAAATAAAAGTAACTAATATCTATGAATGTTGAAAAATTAACAATCGAACAGCCTGCAATTGCTCTTGCTAGCGTTACTCTTTTATATGCCACACGAATATTTAAACAATTCACGTTACACAATCAAGGTGGAATTAAATTACCCGTCTTGGAAAATGTCAATTTAGAAGTAAAAGCAGGGGAATGTGTTGCTTTAACAGGCGTATCTGGTTCGGGTAAATCTACTTTTATGAAGGCTTTATACGGTAACTATGGTATTGATGATGGTGAAATTTGGCTAAAACATGAAGATAATTGGGTAGATTTAGCACAGTTACAACCCCATGAAGTAATTGAAGTTAGACAGAAAACAATTGGCTATGTCAGTCAGTTTTTAAGAGTAATTCCTCGCGTACCAGCTTTAGATGTTGCCGTAGAACCCTTATTGGAATTGGGAATAGATATCGATACAGCTTATAGAAAAATCCAAGAACTTTTTAGTTTGCTCAACTTACCAGAAAGACTATGGCAACTATCTCCCACTACTTTCTCTGGTGGCGAAAAACAAAGAGTAAATATCGCTCGCGCTTTAGCTGTAGACTATCCAATTTTTTTATTAGACGAACCTACCTCGGCTTTAGATGCCAAAAATCGCCAAGTTGTAGTCGATCTACTAATAGCTAAAAAAAACAAGGCTGTGCTTTAATTGGCATTTTTCATGATGAAGAAGTCAGAAATAGTTTGTGTTCGCGAGAGTTGATATTTGGAGACAATTGATAATAGACAATCGTTAATTATCAGTTGATTGTAGTTGATAACTAAAACTCCAGCCATGTTGCTTAAAACCTAAAGATTGATAAAATTTATGAGTGCGATCGCGCTTCAGATTAGAAGAAAGGGTAACTTTGTAGCAACCAGCTTCGGCACTAATTTTTAATGCCTCACGCATCATTTGTTTGCCGTAACCTCTTCCTCGATAACTACTAACAATTGTAACGGCATCGAGAAGAGCCGATTTGTGAAAAACTGGATGCATCATTGTCGGTACAAACAACAAACTAAAAGTACCAATTGCCAATTCTTCTAGATAAGCAAGATAAATGTAATAGTCAGGAACCTGCTGTATTTTCTGCCAAATTTTTGTTATTTGTTCTTCGCTCATTAATGGTTTGTTATCCATATCTGCATAGAGATGATTGAGAGTCGGTAAATCGTCTTTGGTAGCAATACGGATATCAAAATTTTGCATCGATTAACAACAAGTTTCAACAATCGCCATAAAATGCTTTAAATCGGGTGTAGTCAAATTTTTTACCTTAGCCAGATCGTCCCAAACTCTCAATTTAATTGCATCCTCGGCAAAAGATTGTTGTCTAAACTTTATTGCTGCTTCTGGTGAAAAAATACCGCCTTGTAATTTCAGGCTAGTCTTAGAAGCTGGTGATAAACTCGCCCAGTAATTAAAATCGGTAGCACAAAGATATCTTTTTGCTGCTACGTGCATTCTAATTGGTTCGGTTACGGCAGGACTAAATATCTTTTCAAGATAACTCAAAGCGCGATATTCGTGGCGATCGTCTATACCTCTGGTTGCTGCATCTTCTCCCAAGTTATGAACTAAATGACCGAAATCGTGAAGTAGTGAGGAGGTAATTAGTTCGGCAGAAGAATTATCTTTTTCTGCTAGAGTAGCGCATTGTAAGGCGTGTTCGAGTTGGCTTACTGCTTCAGTGCCATATTGTTCGTGTCCTTTGGTAGATAGAATTTCAATAATCTCGGTTAGGTCATAGTTCATGTTTATTTACCAGTTTTTTAAAATTTATTGATAGCGTGCGACTTCTTTACCTGCGACATAAACAGACACGATCGCGCTAGGATAAGGATTGTTAGGTTGAATTAATAGAAAATCTGCATCACAGCCAGCAGCATTACTACCTTTACTATTTTCAATTCCCGCAGCTTTTGCAGGATATGCCGAAACCAGTTTCCAAGCTCGTTCTAAAGGCATAATGCCTAATTCTGATAACTTAAAAGGTGCGTGAAATAGAGAAGGATAGTGATAGTCAGAACAAAGACAATCGATAACGCCTGCTTTGGCTGCTGCTTCTACACTCATCCAGCCTACATGAGAACCACCTCGAATTAGATTTGGCGCACCCATCAGCACCGACGCACCGTAGTCTCTAGATTTAGCGGCGAGTTCGATAGTAGCTGGAAATTCAGCAATAGATACTCTGCGTTTGGCACTTAACTCTACTTTGGCTTCGGTATCGTCATCATGGGAAGCTAAAGGTATATCGTGTTGATGAGCGAGAGTAACTAACTCCTCAAGTTGCTGTAGTCCTTTTTCTCTATTACCTAAAGCAGTTTGAATTAAATTCTGCAACTCTACATCTGTCATCTTGTGTCTGCGGCGCAAACTGTTGAGATGACGATTGAGTTTATATTCGTCTCCTGCTGGGGGAAGATGATCGTTTAAAGACAAAAGCTGAATTTTTCCTTGTTTGAGCCAATCGCACAGTTCGCTATAGTTATCTGTATTAGCCTGTTCGTGACGAATATGAATTCTGCTGTCGGCTTTTAAACTTTGCTTTCCTTTATCCAATACGAAATTAATAATTTCTCTGGCAGTATCGCGACTGCGTAACCCCGGTTCGTAAGAGTCGGTAATCGAATAGAAAAAAGTAGTAATCCCTGCGGCGATTAAATTACGGTCATTTTCTTCTATAGCCATTTTAAGGAGAAAACGCACACCAGGACGGGGCGCGATCGCTCTTTCAAAGGCATCACCGTGTATATCTACTATCCCTGGTAGCATTAGCAATCCTTTGGCAGCTATTGTAGGTATTTTAGGACTATTAGCTTTATCTATAGAAATAAACTTACCGTTTTTGATTACCGCAGTGCCATTTTTTAACCAACCTGTAGGAGTAAGAATATTTGCTCCTTCAATTGCAAACTTTTTCATCGCGATCGCATTTGACTACAAGAAGCAGTTTAATGCTTGGTGATAGGTTAAAGATTAACTATAGATTATGCTGTAGTTAAGTTTCACAGGCTAGAAACTTTTGCGATCGACTTAATTTCTCTAGGATAAAATTTTTGGATTTTTTGCTAATTTGCTAATGTTTGCTTAACTACGGCTTTATTTTCTGTTTACACAAGACTGGGAAATTATTAGAGTATCTTGACAAGAAATTTACTGATAGATAGTACGGGGCAAGTTTTTAGACGGAATACAGAGTGCCGTTTAAAACTGCAACCATACAAGCTTGTCGCGAGCGCTATATCCTAATTATTTGATTATTCTATGGCTAGCACAGATTTATTTATTTCAGAATATATTGAGGGCAGTAGTTTTAATAAAGCACTCGAAATTTATAACAATACGGGCAATGCGATCGATTTAGCAGCAGAGAACTACAACCTTAACTTTTATTTTAACGGTAATACTTCTGCTAGTACTGTAATCAATCTGACAGGAACGGTAGCTGATGGCGATGTTTTTGTAGCAGCTGATGATGGTGCCGTTCCAGCTATCTTAAATGTAACCGACCAAACTAGCAGCAGCAATTTTTTCAACGGCAATGATGCTGTAGTTTTGAGTAAAGATGATACGGTTATCGATTCACTAGGTCAAATTGGATTCGATCCTGGTTCCGAATGGGGGAGTGGCGATACTTCTACGGCAAACAATACATTGCGGCGTAAGACTAGTGTTGTGGACGGAGATACCAGCCCTAATAATGAATTCGATCCTGCGGTTGAGTGGGATGGTTTTCCTCAAGATACTTTCGATGGGTTAGGTAGTTATGGTGACGATGGTGGCGGCAATGGTAATGGCGATCCGACCTTAACTCCTATTTATAATATTCAGGGAGCAGCTCAAACTTCACCCTTAGCAGGTAAATCTGTAACAACCACAGGTATTGTTACCGCAGTAGATACTAACGGATTTTATCTACAAGATCCTAGTGGCGATGGCGAACTTGCTACTTCCGACGCGCTTTTCGTCTTTACTAATTCCGCTCCTGGCGTAAGCGTAGGCGACGAACTACAGGTAAGCGGTACGGTAAGTGAATTTACTCCTGGCGGTGCTGCGTCTGGCAACCTTTCTACTACACAAATTTCTGGCAGTCCTACAATTACTACTCTTTCTACTGGCAATACGCTTCCCAATGCGGTAATTATTGGTGGCGAAAGAGTACCTCCTACAGAAAGTATTGACGACAGTCCAAATAGCTACGATCCTGCTGCTGACGGACTTGACTTCTTTGAATCCTTAGAAGCAATGCGCGTTACGGCACAGAATGCTGTAGCTGTTTCTGGTACCAATGGCTTTGACGAAATCTTTACCGTTGTCGATAATGGTGCTGGGGCAACAGGATTGAGCGATCGCGGTACTCTTAATATTAGTCCCGATGACTTTAACCCCGAACGAGTCCAAATTGACGAAGATGAAGGTATTTTCGATTTCGATCTTCCTAGCGTCGATGTAGAAGCGCAACTAAAAGACGTTACGGGAGTAGTCGGCTACAGCTTTGGTAATTTTGAAATCTATCCTACAGAAGCTTTTAATGCTATCAACTCTGGAATTGCACCCGAATCTACAGCAGTTTTAGGAGACGCAGACGAGCTAACTGTGGCTACCTATAACGTACTCAACCTCGATCCCAACGATAGCGATGGCGATACTGATGTAGCTGATGGTCGCTTTAGCGCGATCGCCAATGATATTGTTAATAATCTCAATACTCCCGATATTGTTGGCTTACAAGAAGTTCAAGATAATGATGGTTCGGTAAATAGTAATGTTACCTCTGCAAGCGAAACTTTGCAGTTATTAGTTGATGAAATTGCTGCTGCTGGCGGTTCTCAATACGAATTTATCGACAACACTTTTATCGTGGATGACCAAAGTGGCGGTCAGCCTGGGGGTAACATCCGCACTGCCTTTTTGTACGATCCCAGCCGAGTCGATTTAGTCGAAGGTTCGGTGCGTCCGATTGGCGACCAAAGTTCTGGTAGTCCTTTTAATGGAGCGCGTTTACCCTTAGTTGCCGACTTTGAGTTTAACAACCAAACCGTTACCGTCATTGATAACCACTTTTCTTCTAAAGGGGGCAGCAGTCCCATTTTAGGTGTAGACCAGCCTTTTGAAGAACTACAAGAAGATCCTACCGTCAATGGCAGTTTGGACGAACGTAGGGAACAGGCGCAAGCGGTTAATGATTTTGTCGATGGTATTTTTGCCAACGATGACGATGCTAATATAGCTGTTGTCGGCGACTTGAACGAGTTTGAGTTTATTTCTCCTCTCGACATTCTGGCTGGTACTACTGTTAGCACTAACAACGGACAGGATACTATGCCTGGTGGTGAAGCAGTTCTTACCAATCTCATCAATAATATTCCCGAAGACGAACGCTATAGCTTCATTTTTGAAGGCAATTCTCAAGAATTAGACCATGTTTTAGTAAGCGATAGTTTATTAAATGATGCCAATATAGATATTGTTCATCTCAATGCAGAATTTGCCGAAACCGAACAAAGTGCCAGCGATCACGATCCAGTAGTTGCTAGCGTAGTAATAGCAGCACCAGAACCTATAGTGCTAGAAGGCGGCAACGGTAAGGATAGTCTCACAGGTGGCGCGGGTAACGATAAATTGTCTGGCGGTAACGGACAAGATACCCTTGTCGGTTTAGCAGGAGATGACTTACTAGAAGGCGGCAATGGTAAAGATCTGCTCAATGGCGGTCTTGGTGATGACACTCTCATCGGTGGCAATGGAAAAGATACCTTTGTTATTGCTTCTGGAGAAGGTACGGATACTATCCAAGACTTCGGTGAAGATCTTATTGGTTTGGCAAACGGTTTGAGTTTCAACGATTTAACTTTCTCAGGCAACAGCATTCTCTCAGGTAAAGAAGTGTTGGCAAACTTAGAAGGTGTCGATACAACTGCCTTAACAGCAACGGATTTTACTACTATTTAGCTTCATTGAATTAACAGCAATTTTAAGCGAACAAAGAGGCGAATATTATTTGTCTCTTTTTTTATTACAAATAACAAAAATTTTGCTCAGAGGAAATTCTTAGATTTAAAAGTTTTTACCATAAAATAACTGTTTATTAAACAAATAGTCGCCTCAGCTTAACTTTGCTCCGATACTCTACTTTAGTTATAAATGTATAATTTTTGACATTTTAACAGTTAAATATAGTTGCAATTAACAATGACTAATAGCAATAATATTCGCTTCGCTACTTTTAATGTCTCTTTGAATCGCAATGAAGCAGGAGAATTAATTGCAGATTTATCTAGTCCCGATAACCAACAGGCTAAAAATGTCGCTGAAATTATTCAACGGCAAAATCCCGATGTCGTTCTTTTAAACGAATTCGATTACGATCCTGAAGGAGAAGGGATCGAGTTATTTCAGGATAACTATCTTTCCGTCAGTCAGAACGGAGTCGCTCCAGTAGAGTATCCTTATGTTTATCTTGCCCCTTCAAACACAGGTATTCCTTCTGGTTTAGATTTTAATAATGATGGTACTGTCGATGGTGCCGATGATGCCTATGGATTTGGTTTCTATCCTGGGCAATATGGCATGGTTTTGTTGTCTAAATATCCTATAGATAATGACAATGTTCGTACTTTTCAGAATTTTCTCTGGAAAGATATGCCTGGGGCATTATTACCAAACGATCCGAGTACGCCAAAACCTAATGATTATTATTCTGAAGAGGAGTTAGAAGTTTTTCGACTATCTTCTAAAAGCCATTGGGATATTCCCATAGAGATAAACGGCGAAACAGTTCACATTTTAGCTAGTCATCCCACACCACCCGTATTCGACGGTGAAGAAGATCGTAACGGCAAACGCAACCACGATGAGATTAGGTTTTGGGCTGACTATATTACCCCAGGCGAAAACGGTTATATCTATGATGACGAGGGTAACTATGGCGGTTTGCCAACAGGAGAAAGCTTTGTTATTGCTGGCGATCAAAATGCCGATCCTTTTGATGGTGATAGTACCGACAACGCTATTCTACAACTGCTAGATAATCCTCTGGTAAATACTACCACCACTCCCGTTAGTCAAGGGGGAGTTGCAGCCTCTAAGCGTCAGAACCAAGTTAACGATACTCACCAAGGAAACCCCGCTTACGATACGGCAGACTTTAACGACGAGTCTTCTGGTAATCTGAGAGCAGACTATGTATTGCTTTCTCAGGATTTAGAAATTAACGAAGCAAAAGTTTTTTGGCCCGTTAAAGACGATCCTTTGTTTGAATTAGTAGGCGACTACGACCCCAATAGCGAAATTCCTAATGGCTTTCCTAGTTCCGATCATCGTTTGGTATATGCAGATGTTAAGGTTTCTTCAGAAGATAAAGATATTAATCGTCAGAATGTTACTAATCTCGATTTTCTTGGGGAAGTAACTTTTCCTACGGGGTTTAGTTTCGCCGAGACAGAAGTAGGCGGAATTTCGGGACTTACTTATAACGCTGCAAATGATACCTATTATGCCCTTTCAGATGACCGCAGCACGATTAATGATGCTCGTTTTTACGACTTGGCGATCGCTCTTGACGATGGTAGCCTCGATGAAGGAGATGTCGAGTTTGAAGATGTTACAACTTTACTAAATACTGGCGATAGTCCTTTCTCTGCCTCTAGTCTCGATCCTGAAGGTATTGCTGCTACTAGTAAGGGAACTTTATATATTTCTTCTGAAGGAGATGCGGATAACTTAGTCGATCCGTTTATCGGTGAATTTAGTCTCGACGGCGAGATATTTAACGAGTTGCCCATTCCCGATAAGTTTTTACCTACTGCTGATGGCAGTAGCGGCATTCGCAACAATCTAGCATTTGAAAGTTTAACTATTACACCAGACGAACGTTATTTATTTACGGCAACCGAAAATGCTTTAAATCAAGATGGCGAAACGGTATCTTTAGAAGCGGGAAGTCCTGTTAGGATTTTACAGTACGATTTAAAAACTGGAGAAGAAATAGGCGAATTTCTTTACGAAACCGATCCCATTCCCGTTCCTCCAGAACCAGCAGACGACTTCGCCGATAATGGTTTGGTGGAGTTATTAGCAATAGATAATACGGGGACGTTTTTAGCTTTAGAACGCTCTTTTGCTGCTGGCGTTGGTAATAATATTCGACTCTATCAAGTAAACTTACAGGGTGCGACGGACATTAGTAGCGTCGATGGTTTGCTAAATGATGGAGAAACTACAGATATCGACGCGGTAGCCAAAAAAAAATTATTACTCGACTTTAGCGAGTTGGGGATTACTTTGGATAATAGCGAAGCGGTTTCTTTTGGCGAAACCCTACCTGACGGCAGACAGTCATTAATTGTTGCTAGCGATAACAACTTTAGTGAGGAACAAAAAACGCAGTTTTTAGCTTTTGCGATCGATACCGAAACCATTCCCTCAATTACTGCTACTGCCGAAACTCCCGATGAAATTCGCTACGACCTCGACGAACCAGAACCCGAAGAAGGTTCTGACTCTGACGATCCTGCAATTTACATCCATCCCAAAGATCCCGAAAATAGTTTTGTTATTACTGCCATGAAAAACGGTGGTTTGCGGGTTTATGACTTAGAAGGACAAGAATTACAAAGCATTACCCCCGAAAACATTCGCTACAACAACGTCGATCTTGCCTACGGGGTTGAAGTACAAACTCAGTTTGTCGGCGAAACCGTTACTGTAGATTTAGCCATTGCCAGCGATCGCGCCAATGATACCCTAGCAATTTTTGCGATCGACCCAGAAACCAAACAGCTAACCAAATACGACGAGGGATTTGAATTTCCCGAATCTATTTTTGGCGTAGACGACGGCGAAGCAACCGCCTATGGTTTGGCTACCTACAAAGGTCTTGTAGATGGTAAAACCTATGCCTTTGTCTCTCAAGCAGACGGCAATAAAATCGCCCAACTAGAAATAACTCCAACTTTTGGTGCTGCCGACGAACCAGTAGTCAATGCTAAAGTAGTTCGTACCATCGAAGTCCCCGTACCTGAAGGAGAAACAGCAGAAGATGCACAGGTAGAAGGCATGGTGGTAGATAGAGAAACTGGCGATCTCTACGTCGGACAGGAAGGCTACGGCATCTGGAAATATTCCGCCGAACCCAATGGCAGTAACGAGGGAAAGATTGTCGATACGGTAGACGATATTCGCGAAGATTCTTCCCTAACTGCCGATGTTGAAGGATTGTCGATTTATTATGGCGAAGACGGCAACGGTTACTTGCTGGCTTCTAGTCAGGGAGACAGCACTTTTGCCATTTACGATCGCGCTGGAAGTAATTCTTATCTCGGTAGTTTTGCCATTGAAGACAGTAAGACGATCGATGGGGTAGAAGAATCCGATGGTGCGGATATTACTAATGTTCCTTTGGGCGATAAATATCCTGCGGGACTGTTAGTCGTACAAGACGGGTCAAACGAACCAGCAGCAGTATTTCCCGATCCCGAAGATGGCGAAATTCAAAACTTCAATACCAACTTTAAATACGTCAGTTTAGTCGATTTTGCCGATATATTCCCCAATTTACCTACATATAATCCCGACAGCTTCGATCCGCGCCAACCAGAAGCTAGAACTTTAATTAATGGCGTGGCTAGCGGCGACACCACCAAAGATTCCACTGTCTTGTGGACTCGCAGTAACGTTTTAGGAAATGTTACTTTTGAATACGCTACCGATCCTGACTTTAACAACATCATCGGTACGGAAACCGCAGAAGTTACCGATACTTTACTTCCCGTCAAAGTCAACATTGCAAACCTGAACCCAGACACAGATTATTACTACCGCGTTACCGATGCTGCTGGCGACATAGAAACTGGTACTTTTGCCACCTCAGCAGCAGTCGGCACTAAAACGGGTCTGCATTTTGGCGTGTCTGGTGACTGGCGCGGCGAACTCAAACCATATCCCGTAATTCGTAATGCCGACAATAAAGGTTTGGAATTTTTTGTCGAACACGGCGATACTATTTACGCCGATGTTGCTTCCGATGCAGTTAAAAATCCCGACGGTACGAGAAAAGAACAGGCACGAACTATTGATGAGTACCGCGCCAAACATAGCGAAGTTTACGCTAATCGCTTGGGTTCTAACTTCTGGGACAATTTGCGGAGTTCTACCTCTATCTTGGCAACTATCGACGACCACGAAGTAACTAACGATTTTGCTGGTGGTGCAACAGCTTCTAGCGACGATCGCTTTGCGGCAACTAAAGGCTTAATCAACGATACGCAACTATTTGAAAACGGTCTGCAAGCCTTCCAAGAATATAATCCCTTGCAGGATAAGTTTTACGGTGAGACAGGAGACGAAGTAACGGCAGAGGAACGGCAGCTCTATCGTTACAATACTTACGGCAGCGATGCGGCAACTTTTGTTCTCGATACTCGTTCTTTTCGCGATGCAGAATTGACCCCTCCAGAAGATATCACCAATCCAGCAGAAATCGGGCGAGTTCTTACCGAGTCCCAAACTCTAGACCGCACTTTGCTGGGAGAACAACAGCTAGAAGACCTCAAACAAGATCTAAAGGCAGCCGATGAAGCAGGAGTCACCTGGAAATTCATAATGATTCCCGAACCAATTCAGAACTTGTTCCCTGGTATCAACGTTGATAGTTATGAAGGTTATCTCAAAGAAAGGGCGGAACTTTTGAGCTATATCGACGAAAATAATATTGACAACGTGGTCTTTGTTGCCGCAGACGTTCACATGACGGCAGTAAATAACCTCACCTACCAAACCAAACCCTTCGGCGAACAGACCGCTACTAATGCTTTTGAAGTTACTACTGGCGCAATTACCTACGATCCACCTACAGGAGAATTTCTAGCCGATTTATTGACGGCTGATAACCCAGAACTTCAGGCAACTTACGATTCTCTCCCCGTCGCACCTGATTTAGATAACAAACCCAACGATAAGGACGATTTCATCAAACAGGCGATCGATTCACAGTTGCTAGATCCTCTAGGTTTCGATCCTATAGGCTTAGATAACAACCTGTCCCAAGCAGATGGTTTAATCGATGCCGAACTTTTACAGGGTGATTATTATGCAGGACATACCTACGGCTGGACTGAGTTTGATATCGATAGAGAAACTCAGCAACTGCGAGTAACAACTTATGGTGTAGATGCTTATTCTGAAGAGGAAATATTAGCCAACCCCAACGCGATAAATAGTCTCGTTCCCCAAGTGGTTAGCGAATTTGTCGTCAATCCCGCAATGTCAGATATTTAAAGACACATCTTTTAGGGGCGAATTGCGATTTGCCCCTACCAGTTTTTATTTACGATTCACAACCGCAATTGCCATCCCATCATGACCTTTAATTCCAATAGTTTGCAGAATACTAGCCGTAACATCAATATTGCTAGCCAACATCTGATTAAAACGCCGAACTCCTAATACTTTTTCATCTTTACTGTGGCGATCGAGTATTTTTCCTTCTCGAATTACATTATCCGCCACAATTAATCCCCCAGGACGAACTAACTTTACTGCCCATTGAAAGTATTCTACGTAAGGTGGCTTATCGGCATCGATAAAAACAAAATCAAATGGTATTTTAATTTCTGCTTCTATTTGGGGTAATAATTCTAATGCCTTGCCGAGTCGAACTTCTACTTTAGATTCCAAACCCGATCGCGCAATATTTTTACGTGCTACTTTAGCATGATGGCGATCGCATTCTAAACTTATCAAACGTCCATCATCGGGTAATGCTCTTGCCAGCCAGATCGTACTGTAGCCTCCTAAAGTGCCAATTTCGAGAATATTTTTGGCATTACACACTAAAGCCAGAATCTGTAGCATTTTGCCCTGATTTGGCGATACGCTATGCTGTGGTATTCCTTCACGCCCTAGCGATTCTATAGTTGCCGATAACGCATCATCTTGAGGTGCTAACAGATCGCCAATGTAGCGATCGACTTCGGCAAAAAGTTCTGGATTCATAATTTATCTAAATTACGTGCGATCGACTTTACAACTTCAAGATTAAGTTTGGCTAAAGAGTAAAATGATAAATAGATTTTTGGATATAACTTATTGAATTATCCTTTTATCCCAATCTAAATTGTGATTAATCTACGCATTGCTACTATTGCCGATCTAAAATTATTGCAATATTGGGATAAACAACCTCACATAATTGCTTCACTTGGCGATGATGACTGGGGTTGGGAAGTAGAACTCGATCGCACTCCCGATTGGAGAGAGCAATTAATTGCCGAACTAAACGATCGTCCTATCGGATTTATTCAGATTATCGATCCAGCAAAAGAAGATAGTCACTATTGGGGTAAGGTTGCAGAGAATTTACGCGCGATCGATATTTGGATTGGGAAAGAGTCAAATTTGGGCAAAGGCTATGGAACAAAAATGATGCAGCTTACTCTTAATCGATGTTTTGCCAATCGTTTAGTGACTGCTGTATTAGTCGATCCTTTATCTAGTAATACCCGCGCTCATCGCTTTTACAAACGCTTAGGGTTTAAATTTGTCGAGCAGCGAAGATTTGGTAATGATGACTGCTTTGTTTACTGTTTGAAGCGAGAAGATTGGCAAGGCGAAACTGTAACCAAATTTTAGACTGTAATAGTAAATAATGAACTAAAAGCGATAATTGCGATCGCACCATAATAATAAAAGAGAAAAAGAAATTTAGCTTTTTCACTCAGATGAGGGAATATTGGCATTAACTAGAATATTTCTGAGCGTTCCAATAGGTAAATTTTTTCCTTGATGATAGAGATTCCTTGATGATAGGGAACAGTTACCTGAAGGTTTCTTTCCAAATTGCGTGATTTCTTATGACTTCCTTTTTGGCTGACTAACTCAAAACCATACTTTTTTAATATCTTTTCAACTTCCTTGGCATTCATGCGACGAATGCGATCGCCCATTATACAGTTACCTCGCGAATTATTGCACCAGATTCAAGCTCAATCTCGCTAGGCTCAAGATATAATTCAATAGCTTCCAAAATGTTTTGCAAAGCTTCCTGTTCTGTTTCGCCACAAGAAACACACCCAGGAAGTTCGGGACACCAAACCGCCCAGTCTCCAGTTTCGCGATCGCAAATACTTTCGCATCAAATTTTCACTCGATTACATCAAAGCTTTACGAATAACTGACGATACTCGTTCTACCAGTAAAACCACGACAAAAATCACGATAATCGTCATTAAGGCTTCGTCATAGCGCAATAACTGCATTGAGGTAGCTAGTTCTACCCCGATACCGCCAGCACCAACCAAACCCAAAACTACTGCCGAGCGCACCGAGGCTTCTAAAGAGTATAAAGTTGATGCCACAAAAGAAGGCATGGTTGCAGGAAAAATCGCCCCAACGATAATTCCCCATTCTGATGCACCTAATGCTCGTAAAGCTTCTACTGGCTTGGGGTCAATTTCTTCAATGCGTTCGGCAAAAAACTTACCGCAAAAACCCATTACATCAACGGTAATTGCCAGAATMCCCGCCCCGACACCCAATCCCACTACCACGATAAACAACAAACCCCAGACTAAATCTGGTATAACTCGCAGCAGGGTAATAAAATTGCGACTCAAGCCATACACAACCGAATTAGGACTGGTATTTTTGGCAGCTAACAAAGATAAAGGCAAACTTAGTATTGCACCGAAAACCGTTCCTACCAGTGCCATCTCAAAAGTTTCGATAGTGGCAGAAATGATATTTGTCAAGCGATCTGGTTTTGGTGGAAAAGCATCGGCAAGAAATTCTCCCAAACGAAAAAAACCTTGGTATATTCTCTCTGGGGTTAGATTGCTGATATACAAACCATGTAGAAAAAAAGCGATGAGGATACCTATACCAAGCCAAACGGTAAAAGAAGGTTTACGCCATCGTGGCGGTGGTGTGATTTTAGGTAGTTTACGAGAAGAATTTGATTTCATTAACCTGTAGGGGACGAATGGACATTCGCCCTATCCTGGATTTGAGTTTGAGATAAATTTTGAGAAGATTGATACAGCATGGTTAAATCTTTTTCCGTAAGGCGGTCGATAGCAGTATCAAGTTGAATTTTTCCACCGCGCAAACCAATGATGCGATCGCCGTATTGTTTGGCTATTTCTAGCTGATGTAAGGTACAGATAACGGTTAACTGCTGTTCTCTGACAATCGACCAAAGCAAATCCATAACCTCTTTGCCAGCTTGAGGATCTAGGCTGGCTACTGGTTCGTCAACTAAAATCAGTTGGGGATTTTGCATTAAAGTTCTAGCGATCGCTACTCTTTGCTGCTGTCCGCCAGAGAGGGTATCGGCTCGTTGCTGGGCTAAATGTGCTAAATTTACCCGTTCCAAACACTCCATCGCTCGTTTGCGTTCTTTGGTTGGTGCGGTAGCGGGAAACCAATAGCGAGGGCTGGTGCTGCGTCCTAGTGCACCGTGAAGAACATTGTGAAAAGCTGACAGACTACCGACTAAATGGAACTTTTGAAACACCATTCCTATCTGCGATCGCATCTTACGAAGTTGTCTGGAATTAAGACGCGATAGTTGCTTTCCTTCTAGCCAAATTTCTCCCGATGTCGCCGCTTCCAAGCCCAAGATACAGCGCAGTAGAGTAGATTTTCCCGAACCGTTTGCCCCTAAAAGTACAATGCCTTCTCCTGGTTCGGTGGTGAAATTTATCCGCTCTAATGCAACTGTACCGTTGGCGTATGTTTTAGTCAGTTCGCTAATTTTCAGCGATAACATTTTGTCAGTTACTAGTAAATAGTTGTCAATTATCTGTAAGGGCGTTTTGCAAAACGCTCCTACTATTCACCGACAAATTCGGTAAAATCATTAACGCCGATCGCCTGATACGCTTCGCGGATAGGATCGTAATCGGCATCTTTTGCTTCGACAAGTTCTGAACCCTGATATTTTTCATTTGCTTCAACCGCCACAATAGCGTCAATTAATTTATCCTGGTTTTCTACCATGCGATCGCGAAGTTCGGCGACGTATTCGGTATCTAAATCGCTACTGGCAATAAAGACATCGCTGGGTAAAAGATCGCCATTTTTAATAATCGGATAACTTTCTGACTTGAGGCTTTTAGCTTGCATAAAGCGATCGTAATCTAAAGCCGAACCACCCCAAGCTGCAACATCTTCATTTTGAAATGCCTGTAAATCGGCATCCCCTAGCATTTTTATTTCGATGTCTGCTTCTGGTTGCAAACCCGCATCAACTAAGATTTTAGTTGGTCCCAACTGTCCGCTAGTAGAACCAAGATCGGACATGGCAATGGTTTTACCTTTGAGGTCGCTGAGAGATTTGATTCCACTGTCTGCGTGTACCGCTATTACCGAACGATAGTTAGGGCGAGTAATGGCAATAAAAGGTTCGGCATATTTATAATCTACAAAATCTCATTGCAGTTTACAAGTTGATGATTGCGTTCGCGTTAATGAAAAGTTATCTGTAATTTAAAACTCAAACAAGCGACCAAGTTTTTAAACACGTCCAAGTCCAATCGGCGTTTTTTTGATAAAAACATAATTCCCAATCTACTTTAGCTTTAAGAGCGATAATTTCTAAGGCTAAATTTTTAAGTTCTGCCGAATGTCTGCGGTCGAAATCATAAGCCAAACTGAGATGTAGCCAATCTTTGATTCTTATTACCTCTTGGCGTGTAGTAGAAGTTTCTATACGGGTAAAATTGAACATTAGCTGTTTGAGTCCTTCGGCTTGTAATTCCAAACCATGCCAATTTTCTCTAAAAGACAACTGTTTTATTTCTATATCCACAGACAAATTATTTTCAGCCTCTATATAAGCTTTGTTTAAAGCCTGAATATAAGTTGGAATCGAACTAAGTTCATCGGCAAAAAATCCCGTTAAGCTACAGTGAGGCATATATTTATGTGCCGAGTTCTCACCATACAATTCGCGACTCTTATTAAAATAAGTTTCAATCTGGCTATTTAATTTCCCAACGGGACAAGCATAGATTATGAATTGATAATTGATAATGGACAATGAACAATTACTCCTGACTTTAGGCAACTCGTTACTTTAGGCAACTCGTTTTCCTTGTTTGTATACTTCTAAAATTCTGGGAACGATGCCATCATCATGTACGCTAATAAAGTCGGCTTTTTTACCTACTTCCAAACTACCAATTTCAATATCTAAATTAATTGCTTTAGCTGCATTGAGAGTAACTAACGCGATCGCTTCATACAGTGGCTTATTAGTTTGCTGGCAGATAATAAATATCGACTGCAATAAGCTTCTAGGTACATAGTCAGAAGAAATAATATCTACAATATCTAGTTCGACTAATTCCATTGCCGATACGTTACCCGAATGAGAACCACCCAAAACTATATTTGGCGCACCCATTAGCACCTGCAAACTATTACTATGTGCTTCTTTAGCCGCATCAATGGTAGTGGGAAATTCTGCCAATACTACCCCTTCAGCGATCGCCTGTCTGACGTGTTCTACGGTAGCATCATCATGACTGGCTAGGGATATCCCTTTTGCTTGGGTTAGGTTTACTAAAGCCTGTCTATTGTTCTTAGCGTACTGTCGTTGATTTTCTAGACGCATGGTTACAAAATCTTCCATCTTTTCTATTGGTACGCCATGTTTGCCTACATAATATTGCTTGTATTTATCGACGTTAATGAACTGACGCTGACCAGGAGTATGATCCATCAAAGATATTAGTGCTAATAATGGATGATGTGTTAGTGGCTCGATAGTTTGGTAGAGATGTTCGTAACCCAGTTCGCAACGCAAATGCAAAAGGTGATTTGCACTAAACCTTCCTGCGGTTTGTCCTTCGGAGACGGCATCTATTATCGGTGCATAATGATGGAGGCGTAACGAGTCTTGTTTGGGGGTAACATCGCCTATAGCGATCGCATCACAGACTGTGGTAATCCCAGAACTAATCAAATCTCTGTCGTGATTTACTGCTGCTGCATCTAAATTCCACCTTACCCCAGGACGAGGAGAAATACACTTTTCTAAGTTATCCGTATGCAATTCGATTAACCCTGGTAACAGATAATTACCCGCGCCGTCTTGTCCCTGAGATATTATTCCTGGCTGAATATCGACAATAATACCATCTTTGACTGCGATCGTGCCTAAAACTTCTTCGGTTGGTAAGAGCAAGCGGTAGTTAGTGTATATCTGTTCCTGCATCTATTTCTGGTTTTAATATTACTTTGCAGTTTATGCTTTCTTTAGTGAAATATAAATTAAAGACAGTTTAGCTTTAAATTAAAAGATAATATTACATTAAACTTAAATCGAGCTAAATATAAATAATCAATTTTCAAATTATTTAAACATAGAACATCACTCAATCGATTTGTTTTCAAATAATTAGATAATTATTATTTTTAACCAATTCATAAAATAATTATATTCTTTACTTAAACAAAATCCTACAAACTATTTCCATAGTATAGATTATGGGAAATAAGTTTGACTAATACCATAGCGATAGAAGTTAAAAATTTAACTAAAAGCTTTAAAGGTAAAGTAGCTTTAGATGAGGTTAGCTTTGCTGCAAATAAGGGGGAAATGCTGGCTCTCGTTGGTGCTTCTGGTTCTGGTAAATCGACTTTATTGCGTAATCTCAATGGTTTGCAGATTGCCGATGCGGGAATAGTTAAAATCTTTGATACTCTACTGCAAAATAGCGGTAAGAATCATTCACGAATTCGTCGTCTGCGGAGTCAAATTGGCTTTATTTTCCAGCAGTTTAATTTGGTCGGCAGACTAACCGTTTTAGAAAATGTTTCGATCGGCAATTTAGCTAAAGTTTCCCTAACGCGATCGCTTTTTCGTCAATTTAGCAAACGGGAAAAAGCTCGGGCTTTAGCGGCTTTACAGCGAGTCGGTATTCTCGAACAGGCTTACCAGAGGGCATCTACACTATCTGGCGGACAGCAACAGCGTGTGGCGATCGCTAAATGTTTGGTACAGGGAGCAAAAATTATTCTCGCCGATGAACCCATAGCCTCACTAGATCCCGAATCAGCCAGAAAGGTAATGGAATTACTCTGCGAACTAAACAGCGAAGGCATTACCGTAGTTACTTCTCTCCATCAGGTGCAAATGGTCAGACAGTATTTTCCTAGAGCGATCGCTCTGCGGGATGGGCGAGTCATGTTTGATGGTGCGGTAGCAGAATTAGACGATAAACGACTTACCAGCATCTATGGTTCGGCAGTAGATGAACTGGTATTGCGAGGACATGGAGAGGTCAGTGGCGATGAAAATTTATTAGTCAAAGCTCACGCCGAAAATTTTTAAAAACGATTTTTATTTTTAACAACTTTAAAAAAACTATGAAAAGACGCTCATTTATTAAAACTACTTCTATATTTGCTGGTTCGATTGCAGCAACCAGGTTGTTATCTAGTTCTGCCAAGGCACAAGAAATTAAAGAACTAAACTTTGGCATTATCTCCACCGAATCTCAAGCTAATCAAAAACCAATTTGGGAACCTTTTATTTCGGCAATGTCGGAACAGTTGGGAATGCCAGTTAAAGCTTTTTATGCTACCCAATATGCAGGAGTAATTGAAGCAATGCGTTTTGGACAGGTGCAGTTAGCTTGGTATGGCGGTAAATCTTACATCGAAGCTGCTAAGATCGCCGATGCGGAAGTATTTGCCCAAACTGTTAACGAAGATGGAACCAAGGGTTATTATTCTCATTTAATTATGAATAAAAATAACCCTAGAGTTACAGAAGCCAAAGAACTTGGTGGTGATAATTTTGTAGTGCAAAACGCTGCCGATCTAACTTTTGCCTTTAACGATCCCAACTCCACTTCTGGCTACTTAGTTCCTAGCTACTATGTCTTTGCTAAAAATGGAGTCAACCCCAAAACAGCTTTTGAACGTTTGATATTTGCAGGCAATCATGAGGCTACTGCCTTAGCCGTAGCTAACGAACAGGTAGATGTAGCCACCAACAACAGCGAGTCTCTCAGCCGTTTGGAGAAAACTAATCCTCAAGCCAGAGAAAATATCGAAGTTGTCTGGACTTCTACTTTGATTCCCAGCGATCCCATTGCCTGGCGCAAAGATTTACCCGAAGATCTTAAAACTCAAGTCAAAGACTTTTTCTACAGCTACAAAGATGAATCCGTACTCGGACCTTTAGAGTGGGCTGGATTCGATGCTGCTGCGGATAATATTTGGAATCCCATTCGCGAATTAGACATCGGTGAGAAAATTTTAGCTATTCAAGCTAACGATAATTTGCCTCAATCAGAAAAAGACAAGCAAATTGCCGAATTAAATCAACAGTTAGAAGCGATTGAATAATAAACAATGGACAGTTGACAATGTTTGATTGATTGTCAATTTTAAAATATTATGAAAGCGACTTATAGCAATCAAGAAATGTCTGCCGAAGTAGCGCAGATGTTAGCCAAGGAGGATAAAAGAGTTACTACGGGTAAAGTAATTTTCCTTGTTGCAACTATCGCTGTTTTAATATTTTCCTACCGACAAAGCGAATTAAATTTTCCGCTGCTGCTTCAACGTGGAGGAAATATGGTTGAGTATACCAGATCCTATTTTCCTCCCGATTTTTCTTACTGGCAAACTTATTTGGAAGATACGATAATTACTATCTCTATGGGAATCTGGGGAACTTTACTGGCAGCGATCGCGGCAGTTCCCCTATCGGTACTAGCATCGGAAAATGTCTGTCCAGTTTGGATCGTACAGCCTACCCGCAGGCTGTTAGATGCCATGCGAGCGATTAACGAAATTGTTTTTGCCCTGGTGTTTGTCGTTGCTGTAGGTTTGGGTCCTTTTGCGGGAGTAATGGCATTATTCGTTCATACAGCAGGAGCTTTGGGTAAATTGTTTTCCGAAGCTGTCGAAGCGATCGAGCCAGGGCAAGTTGAAGGAGTTCGGGCAACGGGAGCTAGTAAAATTCAGGAGATTATCTTTGGCATTATTCCCCAGGTAATTCCTCTCTGGACTTCTTTTACCCTATATCGTTTTGAATCTAATGTTCGTGCTGCTTCAGTTCTAGGTATTGTCGGTGCGGGGGGAATTGGCGTTTCGCTCTATCAAAGTTTTCAATCTTTCGATTATGGTAAAGTCTGCGCCATCTTGATTATCTTGATTTTGGCTACGAGCATCATCGATACCATCTCGGCTAAGTTGAGAAATTCATTAGTTTAAAAAAGTATTACAGCAATTCTCGGTCATATGAGGTACACTTTGGTTTTGTAAGGCAAAAGGCAAAAAGCGATCGGCATACGCCGATCCGACAGCGAAGCTGGCGGCGGACTCCAGTCCGCGCAACAGATATTCAGGCAATTTGTTCTAAGTTTAAATTTGTACCTCAACTAATTGAGAACCGCTATAAGCAGTTTGTTGAAAATTACAATATGCGAGCGATAACCAGTGCTTTTCTTAACTCTCTAACTAGCCTATGTGCGCAATCGCGATAGAGAAGACAAGGTAGTGTTTGTGGTAACTCTGCCATTGTTTGTCTGGCTATGCTCAGATCGCAGCCTGCAATTCGATAAATAAGATTGGCACCTTCAAAGTATGCGTCTGGAGTTACAACCGATTCGATTCTCACGCGCACATTTTTGAGGGTAAGATCTAATTCTCCCAGTTCGATGCTTTTTAATCCTGCGATCGTTGCCAAGACTACCAAGCGATCGCCCGATTTAAGAATTAATTCTTCTATAGGAAAGACGATAGATGCTTGACTGGGTTTTTGGTAGAGTACGGGAACGACACCATAACCATAAGCAACATCTGATAACTTTAAATCGTGTAAAGTGTCCTCGACTTCAATTTGATACTCGGTTACTAAGATTGTTTGTTTTTCCCAACGAAACAAACTGATAATGTTTTCGCCAAAAGCTGCCCCTGCAAAGGCAGCAGCAGATAGGGTATGAATGTCTAAGATGCGTGCATCTGGCAATAATTGGTGGAGATGTTGCCGCAAACGCAATCCAGCAGTACGAACAACTAAATTGAGGTGAGGATATATCCGTCGTGTCATTAGTGCGGCTTCTAAATTGTAAACATCATTATCGGTAACAATTACCACGCTTCTAGCCCTTTCTAAATGTGCCAGAGATAAACTTTGAATGAGATTGCCGCAAATTAAGGGGATTTTTGTTGCGGCTTGCTGAAAAAAGTCTGTATTTGAGGTGATTCCCACTAGAGGCTGCTGCCACCTAGTCAGCCAACTAGCAATTTTTTGTCCGACTCTACCCATACCGAAAATAATTACATGATTTTCGTGAGGAATTTTTAGAGGTTTATTTGCCAGATTAAAGCGAGAGGAAAGCAAGGCTTCGGTTAATAGAGCATATAGTACGCCTACAAATGCCGTACCAATCAGAGTCAAACCCAAACTAAACAATTTTAGCCACCAAGGAAAAGGCGTAACTGCTTCTATTTCTCCAAATAAATCGCCGTATCCACCTAGTAACAAAATTGCTGTCGATAAAAAAGCTGATAGCGGTTCGATATCTGGATAACGCCAGTAGAATAAAATCGTGCCGCTAAATAGCAATATTAACAAAACAATCGTATATACAATAGCCAACTGTCTTACCTGCTGGCGAAAGTTCAGGTTAAGGAAAAAATTAACTAGGGTTTTCCAATTAAATTTGAAATGTAGACTATTTCGGCGTTTTCTCTCTCTTTGAGGCTGAGAGTGCAAACTATTAACTGGAGAATAGGATTCAGCAGCAGTCTCTAAATAAACAAGTCTGTCTCCTACCGATAGGTAAACTTCAGAGTCTGGTGGTTCCAAAGTTAAATCTTCAACAGGATCGAATCTGTTATGTGCCAGAATTTTTCGTTGATGGGATTCTAATTCATAAATAGAACGCCTCAACCAGCGATCGCCAGATTCGATCTCGCGGTGACAAACTCGAAATATTTGGTCATCGAGAGTAAAATAGCCTAAAATATCCGTTCCCAAGGCGGCGAGGGTAAAAGCAGCAATTGGTAATTCTGTAGGATCGAAGGCGATAAAGTTACCTAGCTGCTGAGAGAGTAACTCATTAAGATTAGACTGTGCAGATCGTACTACTAACCGCGTGTCGGGATTAAGTTGACGAATGGCTAAAGCGGTTTCGATATTAACCCTTTCATTGCTAGTAACTATCAGCGCGGCGCGACACTGTAAAATCTGCGCTTGGATTAAAGTCTTATCTTGCAGACAATCTCCTACAATTAAGTCATCTAATAACTCTGGTAGAGTTTCGATTTCCCAACTAGGAGGAATTATTAGCTCGATTGCATTTACTTTTACGCCAAACTCGGCTAAAGCGACAACGCAATGTTGTCCCAAACTACCCAAACCACAGACTAAAAACCAATCCACATTAAGATCTGTATTTTTTTTTTCGTCACATAACACTTAAATGATACTTGCGCGTATTGCTTTCGCGATTGCTTAAATCTGCTTACATTATTTTATTTACTTATAAGTCGACGGTTAGACTCCAAAATCAACCTTACTATAGATACGAATAAATTTTATTTCTCTAAAAATAGCTGCAAGTGAAATATTTTTGTACAAAAATTAAACAATTGACAAGTTAAAATTAACAATGACAGTTGTTAACTTTAACTTGTCATTTTTTATTGCTAACATTAGCGACGGTTTATAACTTGACGAAGTTTCTATGTTTCACCCGCCTCTTGTTCTGGCAAATATTAGTAGCAAAAGTTGATGATTTATGCACTATGTTTTGCGACACTGTTGGAGACTCAAGGAGACAAAAAGTAAATTAGGGGGAGTTGCCAGCGATACGGCTAAACTATCTACTTTCAAAATCTTTAGCTGTAAGAGAAAAGCCTATATTTTCTTGTGTAATCTGTTTAAAAATAAGTTTACTCTCGTAGAATAAAAAAAACATATCAATAAATTTTGATGTTGGCTACTACACAAGAATCAATCCAGATTTGGTCTGCTTTCCGCGCACTCTCAGATCCTTTAAGGCTACAAATACTCGAGCTTCTTCGCTCTCAGGAACTTTGCGTTTGCGAACTCTGCGAACAACTTGATGTGAGTCAATCCAAACTGTCTTTCCATCTCAAAAACCTGAAAGAAGCTAATCTCGTCAATTCTAGACAACAAGGACGTTGGATATACTATAGTCTGAATTTAGCTCAATTCGTAATATTAGAGCAATATTTAGCTGAATATAGGCGTTATAGCGATATATTACCTGCTAGAGGCTGCCAGTGAAATAATCAAATCTTAAACTTCAGTTAACCCATCAAATAATTTTTATACATCAATATTTTTTGATATATAATGAGATTACTCCGACAGTTTTGAGTGGAGTAATTAAATATGAAAGTTCAAGATAAAACCCTAATAAAATCTCTTCAATTGCTAGCGTTGGGATTGGGAACGGCATTGCTTACCCTTTACAATCCCCTGGCTGCTCAAGAGACTCAAACAATAAAAATTGATGGCTCTAGCACCGTCTATCCTATTACGAGAAAGATAGTTGAAGATTATCAAGCCAACCTAAAAAAGCCAGTAGATATTGAAGTACAGTTTTCTGGTACTGGTGGCGGTTTTGATAAATTCTGTGCTGGTGAAACTGATGTTAACAATGCTTCCCGTCCGATTCAGTTAGATGAGATGGAAGCCTGTAATAGTTCAGAGGTTCGCTACATTGAATTACCCATTGCCTTTGATGCTCTGACGGTAGTAGTCAATCTGCAAAATGATTGGTTAGAAAATATCACCGTTGAAGAGTTAAATAAAATCTGGTCGCTCGAAGCTGAAGGTAAAATTACTCGTTGGAATCAGGTTAGAGAAACTTTTCCCGACCGTCCTCTAAATCTCTATGCTCCTGGTAAAGATTCGGGAACGTATGATTACTTTACCGAGGCGGTAGTGGGAAAAGCGGGTGCTTCTCGCAGCGATGTTACAGAAAGTGAAGATGATGATGTATTAGTGCAAGGAGTGAGCCAAGACTCCGATGCACTGGGATACTTCGGGCTGGCTTACTACGAACAAAAAGCCAATGACCTCAAAGCGGTAGCAGTTGATAGTGGCAGAGGTGCGATATTACCTTCAGTAGAAACCGTAGAACAATCTCAATATCAGCCTTTATCCCGTCCCTTATTTATTTATATCAACGCAGCTTCAGCACAGAAAAATAAAGCATTGAGAGAGTTTATTGATTTTTATTTGGCTCAAGCACCTGAGCTCGTACCAGAAGTAGGGTATGTTCCTTTACCAGAGGAAGCTTACCACATTGATAAAGTAACCTTTCATAGAGGAGAAGTAGGAACGGTATTTGAGGGACAATCTCAATTTAACCTGACTATCCCAGAATTGTTACGCAAACAAGCCAGATTTTAATTCCTAAGTAAATAGCTATATGAATCCAGATTCACAAGTTAACGCCCAAGCTGTCCAAGCTGGCGGTCAATTAAACATATTCGAGAAATATCTCACCCTTTGGGTTGCCCTGTGTATTGCTGGGGGAATTATTCTAGGTAAAGTTTTTCCTGGGGTGGCTCAATCCCTCGATGCCATGAGCGTTTATAACGTCTCTATTCCCATTGCCATTTGTCTGTTTTTCATGATGTATCCCATCATGGTCAAAATTGACTTTTCTCAGGCAAAGCAGGCAGCAAAATCACCCAAACCAGTATTGTTAACTCTAGTAATTAATTGGCTGATTAAACCTTTTACAATGGTGGCTTTTGCCCAGTTTTTTCTGGGTTGGTTATTTCAATCTTTCTTGTCAGAGACAGAATTGATTAGAGGGGTAGAAGTTACCCTGGCTAATTCTTATATCGCTGGCACGATTTTACTGGGAATTGCTCCCTGTACCGCTATGGTGTTGATGTGGGGTTACTTATCGTACAGTAACCAAGGACATACTTTAGTAATGGTGGCAGTTAACTCCTTGGCGATGTTGTTTCTCTACGCACCTTTAGGTAAATGGTTGCTTTCTGCGAACAATCTTACTGTCCCCTGGGAAACCATTGTTTTATCGGTATTAATCTATGTCGGATTGCCTTTACTAGCAGGAGTTTATAGCCGTTACTGGATTTTCCATAATAAGGGAAGACGCTGGTTTGAAGAAAAGTTTTTACATTATCTTTCCCCTATTGCGATCGCAGCATTATTATTAACCTTAGTTCTCTTATTTGCCTTCGAAGGAGAATTAATCGTCAACAACCCCCTACACATTTTATTAATTGCCATTCCCTTATTTATCCAAACTAACTTTATTTTCTTAATTACCTACGTTGCAGGATTAAAACTCGGTTTAGATTACGAAGACGCAGCCCCCGCAGCCTTAATCGGGGCAAGTAACCATTTTGAAGTAGCGATCGCCACAGCCGTAGTTTTGTTCGGTCTTAATTCTGGTGCAGCTTTAGCCACAGTAGTGGGGGTGCTGATAGAAGTGCCAGTCATGCTGATGTTAGTAAAATTTTGCAAGCGCACCGCTAATTGGTTTCCCCGACAACCAGAAAAAGCGACTTTACTCGACCCTCGTTGTGTCAGTTCTTATAAGTAAGTAGAAATAAACTGTTAATTATCAATTGTCCATTGTTCATTCACAAATTCTTTTGGAGATATTGTCATGATTGCCTTAAAACCTCATGTTTCCTTAAAAGTCAGCAATTTAGAAGATTCAGTAGCATTTTATCGGGCGATGTTAGGCACTGAACCCGTTAAATACAAAGCCGATTATGCTAAATTTGACCTTAACAATCCGTCCCTCAATCTCACCTTAGAAGCTAGTTCGAGTATTAATCCTGGAGGAACGCTATCCCATCTAGGTTTACAGGTAGAAAGTTCGGAAGATGTCAGAGATGCGGTCGTTCGTTTTCAACAGGCAGGATTGGCAACTTTTGAAGAAAAGGATAGAGATTGTTGCTATGCCCTACAGGACAAAGTTTGGGTAACAGACCCCGACGGCACGAGTTGGGAGGTGTTTGTGGTTAAGGTAGCAGATACTACCCCCGAAACCAATCGCCAAGTTACACCCAACCTAGAAAGTAGCAAAACACAACAACCTTGCTGTAACTAGATAGTCCAAACCTATTTTTACAAATCAGAATGACCAATTTCGAACATCCACCGAGAATCTTATTTTTGTATGGCTCGTTAAGAGAGCGTTCCTACAGTCGTCTGTTAGCAGAAGAAGCAGCCCGCATTATTAGTGAGATGGGAGCGGAAGTTAAATTCTTTCATCCTCACGAACTACCACTCAGGGGACAAGTTGAAGAAACTCATCCCAAAGTGCAGGAGTTACGAGAGTTAAGTCAGTGGTCGGAAGGTCAGGTATGGTCTTCCCCTGAAATGCACGGCAATGTGACGGGCATACTCAAAAACCAAATAGATTGGATACCTTTGAGCTTAGGTGCGGTCAGACCGACTCAGGGAAGAACTCTAGCTGTGATGCAGGTAAGTGGTGGTTCGCAATCGTTTAATGCGGTTAATACTTTAAGAATCTTAGGACGGTGGATGAGGATGTTTACCATTCCCAATCAATCATCAGTAGCTAAAGCTTACCAGGAGTTTAATGAAGACGGCACTATGAAGGATTCTTCTTACCGAGACAGAGTAGTGGATGTAATGTAGGAACTGTATAAATTTACCCTGCTACTACGGGATAAGGTGGATTATTTAACCGACCGATATAGCGAACGGAAAGCCAGAGAACAAGCAAATAGCTAATTATAAAAATTATGAAAAATGTCATGTTTGTCTGTAAAAGAAACTCCTGTCGCTCTCAAATGGCGGAAGGTTGGGCAAAAACGCTAGGAGAAGGCAAGATTAAGGTGACATCATCTGGGTTAGAAGCCAGTCGCGTACATCCTACAGCCAAAGAGGTCATGTCAGAAATTGGTATCGATATTAGTAATCAAACCTCCGATGCTTTAAGCGATTTTAATGCCCGAGATTACGATGCAGTCATTTCTATGTGTGGTTGCGGTACGGGTTTACCTCCTGAATGGGTCACACAAGAAATTTTTGAAGATTGGGAATTAGAAGACCCCGATGGCAAACCGATAGAGACGTTTCACCGTGTCAGGAATGAAATTAAAGAGCGAGTAACCAAACTAATCGATCGACTTAGCTAAGAGAAAATATCAGATTAAATTGCTCGATTCCGTAGTCAGTCAAGCCAGAACCTGGGGGTTCATCTGTCAATGTCAGGAATCAAACTCTTGGCTAATACTGCCCCAAAACCCCGACCAAAGATGGAAATTACAACAAGTTGAAGAGCGGTGGATTTTATCAGTGGGAGATATTCCTCAACTTCGTCTTCATACCGAAGAAGCGATCGCATTTTTAGAAAGTATGCAAGTTAAATAATTAAAAAATATGAATTCTCTTGAGTCCTTGCCCGATATCTCGATTTCATCTGAAGGGATAGTTGCTCAAAAATTTCTTGACTTAGAAATAGCAACATTTCATCAAGCTTGTCACTGGGTTAAAAATTTACCCTATGGATTTAATTCTGACTCTAGTAATTCTTTAATTATCTTTGAACAAAGGCGAGGAACTTGTACTACAAAACATGGAATTATTGCCAGATTAGCGCAAGAGTTGGGATTAGAAGTTTATAAAAACCTGGGTTTCTACCGTTTAAACGATGAAATTATAACTGGTGTCAATCAAATTATCCAGCCTTATGGCTTAAGTTTTATTCCTCAAATTCACTGCTTTTTAGAGTATCAATCCTATCGAATAGATTTAACCGAAGGTAATTGCAATGGCAAAAATAAAACCATTGAAGATTATGATTTTGTTGTAAGAGTTAAACCAGATTTAAGTAAACAAGAAAAAGAAGATTGCTATCTTACTTATTTACAAAAATATTATGCGATCGCTCCAGAATTAACAAATATTAGCACCGACAAAATTTTCTAGTTGTTACAAGATTGCGATCGTACCTTGCAATATCGATGTTCTCTTCCTTATAACCCAACATAAAAGTAACCTTAGATTTAATATGTCTGAACAAACACCATGCCCCGATTATGTTTGGTGGCTCATCCCAGAAAAACTAGCAGGTATGTCTCGTCCTCTGTCCGAAGATTTACCCCGACTTTATCAAGCAGGTATGCGAGGCATTGTCTCAGTTATGGATGAATCTTCAGGAATTGAAGAATATAAAAATGCAAAATTTCAAGCTCTTTGGCTACCAACTACAGGAGGTAAACCACCAACTGTGGAGCAGGTAAAGAAGTTTGTTGAATTTGCCGAACCATTAATAGAAAATAATCAGCCAGTAGTAGTTCACTGTACCAGTGGCAACCGTAGAACGGGAACATTACTTGCTGCCTATTTGGTAGCTAAAGGAGAATACCCAGAACGTGCGCTCTCTTTAGTTCAAAAAGCCCGTCCTACCGCCGAATTAAGAGATGCTCAAAGAGAATTTCTTTCTGTTCTTCCCCAATTATTGGCGAAAACCTAAAATTAGAAAGAGATTAGAAAGTTTAGGGAAGAAACTCTAGAGTTGAAGAGATAGTCTATTTTAACGTCCGTATAAATAGACTTTGTACTAACTAATTAGTACAAAGATAAGCGATTTCTCGAATCGTGTTTGCTTCGCACATTTTTAATTTTCGTGTAACTTTTGAGATTAAGTAGCGTAACTTCTTCAAAGCTCAATGGCGTAATACAAATAAACTGATACAGCATTATTCAAGCCGACTATGAATAGAAAAGCGCAAATCTATCATACGATAATCTAGCCCGAAATGCTGACAAAGTAAGTATTTTAGCAAGCATAACTAATCTGCACATCTCCAGGTCAAATTTGTGATAAAACGTAGTGCATTAATCACAGACTTTTGCCATTAACTTTTGCAATAGGAAAAGTCCAACAAAACCGTAAACCTGAAATTTGTAGCAAAACTTGCAAGTTTTGCGACGCGCTAGCTAATCCTTTAGAATACAACGGAACATAAGTTCCTTCGTCGCTTTTAGCCAAATCTAACTTTTCTATTAATTCCCGCATTCGATCTAGTACCTCATCGGTATAAATATCTCGCTCGAATAGACCGTTAATTTCTGCTACAGCATCTAATATTTCCTGAGTGGCATTCTCACTATCACGATTGAATACTCTAGCGCGATCGAATAAATTTTCTACATTAAAGGCGGCAATTTTCATCGAGTTTACCTGAAAAAAACTAATTCTCCTTCTCGTCTTGCTTGTTCTTTGGTATAGCTTACGCCATCGACTTTATAACCGCGATCGTCGAGGAGAGAAATTAATCCTCCCTGGTTGGAGAGAGAAATGCGATCGACCGCTATTTGAAGAGTTTCTCCAGAAGCTAAAATGGTATCGTCTGAAATTGTCTGAGCTTCATCTTTGATATTGAGCAAAGACCAGCCTCTGAGGGATATATCTTCCAAAGAACGATTGAGTAAGTAAACTGCTTCTGGTTCTACATTTTCATTTCCCTGATTTTCGCTACCCACAGGATTGACTAAAGCCGCCATAATTGCCACGCGGCGATTGTCAGTAATTTTTTCTTTTTCAACTTCTGGTTCTTGAGTGCCATCTCCACCAAGTAATTGGGCAAAGTTCTGACTACCTGATAGAGCATTTCCCGTCTGTTCGTCAGTATGAACGGCTTGAGAAGCAAAAGCCAGCCAAATTGCTGCAAAACGGTTTTCATCAGGAAAATAAATAATAATTCCGCCATCTTGCCACACGCCATTAGAACTAGCAAACCTACCCGCACTCCCCTGATTCATGTGAATATTATGAATACCCTTCATATCGTCGTAAGGTTCACCAAAAAGATATACCATAGCGTTGCGGTTAATCGCAGCCTGTAGTTCTGGCATTACGTAATCGATAATATCGTCCCGTTCGTCTGGTAAATCGTGAGGTAAAATCCGACCGCGATCGAAATCCATTAAGTTACCGCGAATGTAGTCTAAAGCTACACCGCCAGGCTGACTAGGTATCTGTTGAAATCCTCGTTTTAATCCTCTTAACTGGTTAACTATGGGATGTTGAAAATCTAAAACCAACCAAAAAACTAGCTCGGATATTTCTGACAGGGATTTGACGTTAATCGAGGCTCTAAACTCCTCTCCACTATCTACTTCATTTTGATAGAAAAGATGAATATGGGGCGATCGCGGATCTTGTTCTGCGCGTTCGGCACTGACTCTAATTGGCTTGGCAACCCAGACACCGTACTTATTAATTGGCATTGTTAAAAATTTCCTCCGTTAAATAAAATTTTTCCGAATTGAAGCAAGCTTTGAGCCTTTAGCCGTTAGCCTTTAGCTAATAACTAACAACTAATAACTACCGTGAAGCGGTTAAAGCTCTAGAATCACCGCTGTAACCAAGCCTGAGTGCGTTTTCGCAGTCTTTGCGTAAGCAACCAGTAAATAATTCTTACAGCCAAACTGGTACAAACCAACAGCGCAGACATCGCTGCCGCAGCATCGATATCCCCTGCATCATCCATATTGACAATTGCCACTGCTGCTAGCGGTAAATCGGCAGGATAGAGAAAAATAATTGCCGAAATGGTAATCATGGCGTTGACAAAGTAATAGATGCCAATTTCTAAAATTGCTGGGATAGACATCGGTACCGTGACGCGCCAGAAGGTTTTGTAAAAAGGAACGGAAAGGGATGCCGAAACCGCTTCAAATTCGGGGTCTAATTGTTTGAGGGCGGTATTGGCAGTTAAAAAACAAACCGTGTAAAAGTGAATGACGTTACACAATACCAAAATTCCCATCGTGCCATAAAGAGAATTTAGGGGATTTACAAAGGCATATTCGGTAGCAGGAATGGGAATAGTAGGCTGATTGAAAAAGAACACGTAAGCCAAACCCAACACTAATCCTGGTAAAGCCAAAGGCAGAGTCGATAGAAAATAGTTAACTCCTCGCAACCAAGCCAGACCTTTGCCTTTTTCTACTAAGTAAGCACCAATAAATACTAAAATTGTACCCACAACGGCAGTATAACCAGCCATGCGAATGCTGTTCCAATAGGAATCGTAGCCACCGCCACCGACACCAGTAAAGTCGTAGTTGTTCAAACTCAAGCTAAAGTCATAGGGCCAAACCTTAACCAAGGAGGCAAAAATAATTGTGCCAAAAACTATTAAGGCAGTAGCAACAACCAACAAGCAAAAGCCAAACATAATTCCGTCTAATAGAGGATTGGGTTTGGGCTGGAGGGGAACTGCCTTGGCACTGACTAGAGCATTTTGCCGACGCTGCACGATGCGATTGACAATATATGCCACAACGGTAGGAATCAACAAAAAGACGCTGATAGTTGCACCCATTGAGAAGTTTTGCTGTCCGATTACCTGTTTATAGATATCCGTAGCTAAAACATTATAATTGCCGCCTACTACCTTGGGAACGCCGAAGTCGGTAAAGGATAGGGTAAAACAGACAAAAATAGCGCTAATTAGCCCGTACTTAACGCTAGGAATAGTTACCGTCAAAAAAGTCCGCCAGGGAGGTGAACCTAAGACTTCTGACGCTTCATAAAGCCTCGCATCTGTCAGGCTGAGAGCGGTAATTAAAATTACCAAAGCTTGCGGAAAGCAGTAAAGAACCTCGCCGATAATAATGCCGTGTTCGCCATAGAGATTGATATCCCAACCAGGCAGGCGACCAAAAAAGCCCGTAGTGATAATTCCCTGGTTGCCAAATAAATAAATTAAGCCGATCGCATGAGCTAAAGGAGGAATATATAAAGGTAACATTCCCAAAGTGCGAAAAATACCTTTCCCTACCATTGCGGTTCTGGTTAAGGCGTAGGCAAAGCCAAAAGCCAGAATGACAGAAACTAGCGTCGTGGCGATCGCAATTAATAAACTATTAGTAAAAGAAGCCGCTAACGCAGGTGTGGTTAAATATCGGATGTAGTTACTCAACCCTACCCATTCCCCAGCGCGATTTTGGAAACTCCGAATTAGCATCGGGTAGAGGGGAATCACTACGCCAATTAGCAGAAACAAACTTCCTAACACAATGAAGATTCGCATTAGCCAATCTTCAGCCGTATTTACCTGCCCTTTAAGGGATAGACGTTGCCAAAAATTTTGTTTGGTAGATGCAGTCATGATGGAGATTAATTGGCTTCGAGGGGAAAGATTTGAATTGATTCTGGCGGTAGTTGAATCTCGATCTTTGCGTTAGTGTTTAAATCCAGTCGTCTTGCTTCTTGAATTGGTAAACTGACAGTCAGCGTGGTTTTAGCGTCTCCCTCTGGTGCCAGAGTAACCAAGTATGAAGAACCCAAAAATTCAGTGTCTTCTATAGTTGCCGTTAGTAAGTTGGGCAAATTAGTCTCGTTGGAGTTATCATCCAATGCCACGATATCTTCGGGACGTATGGCAACTTTAACCCGTTCGCGATTGCCAATTCCTTTTTGCAATACGTCAATGGTAAGATTGCCGCAGCGCACTTTTCCCGAACTTTCAACCACTCCAGGTAAAAAGTTCATTACGCCGATAAAATCAGCCACAAAAGAGGTATTGGGTTGCTGATAGATTGCGTGGGGCGTACCAGTCTGAGCGATATAGCCCCGATCCATCACTACAATGCGCCCATTGCTAGAGCTTCTTCTTGGTCGTGAGTGACCATAACTGTAGTTACTCCCAATTTTTTTTGAAGCTGAGATATTTCGTTACGCAGTCTGACGCGAACTTTGGCATCTAAAGCCGATAGCGGTTCGTCTAACAATAACAGCCCTGGTGATAGTGCTAATGCCCTGGCTAACGCTACCCGTTGCTGTTGTCCTCCAGATAGTTGGGCGGGATATTTATTACCGATATCTGGCAAACCAACCATTTCTAGTAACTCTGCAACTTTTTGTTTAATACTCGGTCTTGACTCCCTAGCATTTTCCAGCCCGTAAGCAATATTTTTTGCCGCAGTAAGATTGGGAAACAAAGCATAAGATTGAAAGACAATCCCAAAATCTCTTTTCGCAGCAGGAAAATTAGATACATCTTTACCAGCTTGTATTACCCGTCCTTTTGTCTGTTGTTCCAGACCTGCAATAATCCGCAGCAACGTAGTTTTTCCGCACCCCGAAGGACCCAGCAGACAGACAAACTCCCCAGGATAAACGTCTAGATAGATGTCTTGCAGGGCAACAAAATCGCCAAACTGTTTATGAACGTTTTCTAACTGCAAATATGGCTGTCCCAAATCTGATTGCTTTACAGAGGCGCGTTCGCTTCTTAGCCGATCTTCTGCCAAAGTCTCTAGAGAAGTAATTCTGGTAACATCTTCAAAATTAGTCATAATACTAAATATTTATTAAAGGAGTTTTATACGAGTGACAAAAAAAGCTAAATTACTTTTAATTTTTAGTTTTTGACTTTTTTGATTTTTAACTTTTGACTTTCTACTTATTCTTCTGGTTCGGATTTAGAGTCGTAGCGGCTTTTCCATTCTTCAAGGATGCGATCGCGATTATTTGCCGCCCACTGAAAGTCGTTATCAATTAGTTGGGCAGTAGGATCGCTAGGAAATGCTGCGGGGGGTTTGACATCGGTTTTAACCGCAGTAATGGCAAAGTTTTCGGCGTACTGTTGGGAAATGTCTTTACTAATTGCCCAATCTAAGAAAGTTTTAGATGCAGGTTTAATATTATCTTTCTTAACTAAGGCATTAGCTTCAATATCCCAACCCGAACCTTCTTCAGGGAACACTGCTTCTATTGGTTCGCCATCTTCCTTTTGAATAGCGGCGCGATAGCCAAAGGAAACACCAATGGGATACTCTCCCGTTCCCGCTACCTTACAGGGTTTAGAACCAGAGTGCATGTATTGAGCGACGTTTTGATGTAGCGAGTCGAGATATTCCCAGCCTTGTTCTTCGCCCATCATTTGCAAAATTGCCGAAACAGACAGATAACCTGTTCCCGAAGAAGCTGGGTTAGACATGACAATTTGATTTTTATATACGGGATTGGTTAAATCTGCCCAAGAATTAGGCATGGGTAAATTCTTTTCTTCTAACTCAATAGTGTTAACGCAAAAAGCCGACATCCAAGCATCAATACCCACCCATTTTGGCGGATCGCTACTATCTCTTAGCTTCTCCTGAACGTTTTTTAAATTAGCTGGTGCGTATGGTTCGAGTAACCCCTGTTCGTCGGCAACCAGTAAACTCGATGCAGCCAAACCCCAAACAACATCAGCTCTTGGGTTATCTTTCTCTGCTAATAACTTGGCGGTAACAATGCCTGTAGAATCTCTAACGACATTAACTTCAATATCGGGATGTTCTTCTTTAAATGATTTTAAATATCCGCCAAGCTGATCGTCTTCCAAAGCAGTATAAACTGTAATTGAATCAGCACCAGTGCCACTACTTGCTTGTGCTTCGTCTGGTGTACTGGTAGCTGCTTGTGGTTGTTTTACACAACTGGTCGTACCTAAAGCTAAAAGTAAAGCCGTACTCGATACCAGCCCTAAAAAAACTTTTTTTCTGTTAATAAACATAGTTTAAATTTAATTAAAAATAATTAACTTTATAGTTGTTTAAACAAAAATATATTAAAGATAAGTAATTAAGTCCGATTTATTTCCGAGTTAAGAAGGGATTAATTTACAAAAATAAAGATTTATTTTTGTTGTGGCTAGCAATATTTAATACAATTTAATCTCTTTATTGTTATTAGAGCGGTAGATCGAATAGCGATCGCAAGCTATTCATTTTTGTTTATAACTAATAAATAATACTTAAAATAAAAAACTCAACCAAAAGCAAAAATTCTAATTTTCTATTTTTTTGTTTGTCGTCAACTACTAAACTAATGACGCAAAAATAAAAATATTACGTAAATATTGTCTAAATTTTCTAACAAATTAAGTAATATAGCAATCCTAAATGATTCATGAAAAAATTCTCTTGCCTCTTGCCTCTTGCCTCTTGCCTCTTGCCTCTTGCCTCTTGCCTTTCCCCATTATTTAGTTCACAAATAAAATAGGATCGCTATATACAGCAGATTGCATATTAAATTTGTACAAAATAAACTCAAATAGCGATCGCCGAAACATACATAAAGCTAAATGACCGAAGTGTTTCATATACGACCGAGAAGTTCTGTATCAGAATAGACATTAGAAAGTTTATAATTTAATTGTCAGCTTAAATTGGTATCTTGATTAAATAAAACGTTTAATTTGAGAGAAATTAGCTTTGTTTAGTAGAAGATAAAAAATGACCGAAGAATTCGATCGCGACCAAGAAAACGAAAACTTTTTAAATCCCATCGGCAACTATCATGGTGAATTTAAGCCAGAAAATCTGGTTTTTAACGCCAATCTGCAAGAATTTGCCCAAAAAGTAGCTTATGTTTGTGGTTTAGAGGCTAATGGCAAAATAACTCTCAAAGAAGCTTATCAAGA